>CAXBRX010000047.1:0-13391 GCA_963977835.1 uncultured Derxia sp. | reverse complement strand
CTGGCGGTGGTCATCGTGATCGGTGTGCTGGCGGCGCTCGCGGCTTGCAAACCTCAGGCGCAGGCGCCCGAGGTGATCCGTCCGGTACGCACGCAGGTGGTAGCGCTCGGCAGCGCGGACGCTGCCACGACCTATCCGGGCGAGGTCAGACCTCGAATCGAATCGCGGCTCGGATTCCGGGTCGGCGGCAAATTGATCGAGCGTCGCGTCGACATCGGCCAGACCGTGAAGGCCGGCGAAGTGCTCGCGCGCCTGGATGTGCAAGACCTCGCGCTCGCACAGACGGGCGCCAAGGCGCAACTCGACGCGGCCAATACCGATCTTGCGCTCGCGCAGGCCGACCTCGACCGTTACCGCGATCTGTTTGCGCAGAATTTCATCGGCAAGGCCGAGCTCGACCGGCGCCAGGCCACGCTCGACGGTGCCCGTGCGCGCCAGGAGCAGGCCGCCGCCAATTTCCGCAGCCAATCCAACCAGGCCGGTTACGCCACCCTCGTGGCCGATGCGCCGGGCGTGGTGACCGGCGTCGATGCCGAGGTCGGGCAGGTGGTGGCTGCCGGCACGCCGGTGGTGCGCATCGCGCGCTCGGCAGCGAAGGAAGTGGCGTTCAGCGTGCCCGAAGACCGTGTCGATGCCTTGCGCAAGGCGCGCCGCGCGCAGGTCACGCTCTGGGCCTTGCCTGGCCGCACTTACGACGCAACGGTGCGTGAGGTTGCGGCGGCTGCCGACCCCGCCACCCGTACCTATGCAGTGCGCCTCACGCTCAAGCAAGACGATGCTGACGTGCGCCTGGGCATGACCGCGGTGGTGCGCATCGAACTCGGTGCCGACGACAAGGCCGTGCATCTGCCTTTGAGCGCGCTGGCGCAACGCGACGGCAAAAGTTTCGTCTGGGTCGTCGATGAAAAAGCCATGACGGTGCAGGAAACGCCGGTGACGCTGGCCGGCCCGAGCGGCACCGAGGTGTTGATTGCGCAAGGCCTCACGCCTGGCCAGCGCGTGGTGACGGCGGGCGCCAATCTGCTGCAACCCGGCCAGAAGGTGAAGCTGCTGGAATCGGCCGCGCCCGCCAAGGCGGCACCATGAGCACGCGTCTGAACCTGTCGCGTTGGGCGCTCGAGCATCGTTCGTTCACGCGCTATCTGCTTGCGGTCTTGATGTTCGCGGGCATCTTCGCCTACTTCAATCTGGGCCAGGACGAAGACCCGCCGTTCACCTTCCGGGCGATGGCGATCCGCCTGAACTGGCCGGGCGCGACCGCGACCCAGGTGTCGGAACAGGTGCTCGACAAGATCGAGCGCCAACTGCAGGAAGTGCCGTACTCCGACAAGATCCGCAGCTATGCCAAGCCGGGCGAGGGCACGATCATTTTCCAGTTGCGTGAATACGCGCCGCCCAAAGATATCCCGAACGCCTGGTACCAGGTGCGCAAGAAGATCGGCGACATTCAGGCGACCTTGCCTGCGGGCGTGCAAGGGCCGTTCTTCAACGATGAATTCGGCGATACCTACGGCACCATCTACGCGCTCACGGGGGATGGTTTCAGCGCCGAGGAGTTGCGCCAGTACGCCGACTTCGTGCGCCAGCAGTTGCTGCGCGTCTCCGATGTGGCCAAGGTCGAGCTGTACGGCGTGCAGGAAGAAAAGGTCTTCATCGAGTTCTCGCACCGCAAATTCGCCCAGATGGGCTTGTCGGTGCAGCAGATCGTCGATCAGCTCAGCGCGCGCAACGCGGTCGAGGGCTCGGGCGTCATCGTGACGCCGACCGACAATCTGCAAGTGCGTGTGACCGGGCAGTTTTTGCGCGCCGAAGACATCGCACGCCTGGAATTGCGCTCGGCCAGCGGCACCGCGGTGCGCCTGGGCGATTTCGCGACCGTGCGCCGCGCCTATGTGGACCCACCGGTGCAGACCATGCGTTTCGATGGTCGCAATGTGGTCGGCGTGGGGATTTCGATGGTTCGCGGCGGCGACATCATCCGTCTCGGCCAGGCGCTGCGCGAGGCCACGGCGCGCATGCAACAAGATCTGCCGGTCGGGCTGCAACTGGTGCAGGTGCAAGACCAACCCAAGGCGGTGTCGAGTTCGGTGAACGAATTCGTGCGCACCCTGATCGAGGCGGTCTGCATCGTGCTGGCGGTGAGTTTCCTGTCGCTCGGGCTGCATCGGCGCGACAGCGGGCGCGGCTATTACATCGACGTGTGGCCGGGGCTCGTGGTTGCGCTGACGATTCCGCTGGTGCTCGCGGTGACCTTCCTGTGCATGTATTTCTTCGGCGTCGGGCTGCACAAGGTGTCGCTGGGGGCGCTCATCATCGCGCTCGGGCTGCTCGTCGACGACGCGATCATCGCGGTCGAGATGATGGTGCGCAAACTCGAAGAAGGTTTCACCAAGGCGGAAGCGGCGACCTTCGTCTGGGACCATACCGCGATGCCGATGCTGACCGGCACTCTGGTGACGGCCGCCGGTTTCCTGCCGGTGGGACTGGCCAAGTCGATGGCGGGCGAATACACCTTCGCCATTTTCGCCGTCACCGCCACGGCGTTGATCGTGTCATGGTTCGCTGCGGTCATCTCGACGCCTTATCTCGGCGTGCTGTTGTTGCATACCAAGAGCAAGGTGGTGGCCGGCCAGCATCATGAATTGTTCGGCACGCCGTTCTACCGGCGTTTTCGCGCGGTCGTCGATTGGTGCGTCGAGCGCCGCAAGACGGTCATCGCGATCACCTTCGGCGTGTTCGTGCTCGGCCTGGCCGGTTTTCGTTTCGTCGAGCAGCAATTCTTTCCGGATTCGGTGCGGCCCGAGCTGATGGTCGAACTCTGGTTGCCGGAAGGATCGAGTTTTCGCAATACCGAGGCGGCGACCAAGGAATTCGAGGCCTGGGTCAAGGGGCAGCCGGGCGTAGCGAGCTACACCGCCTTCGTCGGCAGCGGCGCGCCGCGGTTTTATTTGCCGCTCGACGAGATCCTGCCGCAGACCAATGTGGCGCAATTGATCGTCGAGGCCGGCAGCCTGCATGAGCGCGACGAACTGCGCGACCGTGCGATCGATTTCTTCCGCAACAACATGCCGCAGGTGCGCGGCCGGGTGAGGTTCCTGCCGAGCGGTCCGCCGGTCGCCTATCCGGTTCAGTTTCGCGTGCAAGGGCCTGATCGTGCCGCGGTCGAGCGTGCCGCGGCGCAGGTGGCGCAGATCATGCGCGAAGATCGCAGCGCGGTCGGTGTGAACAACAACTGGAACGAAGCGGTCAAGGTGCTGCGCATCGATGTCGACCAGGACAAGGCGCGCACGGCGGGCGTCACCTCGCAATCGATCGCGCGCGCCGCGCAATCGGTGGTCACGGGCACGACGGTCGGGTATTTGCGCGATGCCGACCGGCTGATCGACATCGTGGTGCGCCAGCCTTACGCCGAACGCAATGCCATCGATTCGATCGCGCAAGCCAATGTGCAGACCGCCTCGGGCGGCTTCGTGCCCCTGGCCCAGGTCGCGCGGGCGCAATTCGTCTGGGAGCCGGGCGTGATGTGGCGCGAGAACCGCGATTGGGCGATCACCGTGCAATGCGACGTCAAGGACGGCGTGCAGGGCGCCACCGTGACCCAGCGGCTCGATCCGCTGATCGATCAGGTGCGCGCGCAATTGCCGGCCGGCCATGCGATCGAGATCGCCGGTGCGCAAGAGCAAAGCGCCACCGCCGGCCAGTCGATCGCGGCCAATCTGCCGCTCGCGATGTTCGTGATCTTCACCTTGCTGATGCTGCAATTGCAAAGCTTCGCGCGCGCGGTGATGGTCTTCCTGACCGGGCCACTCGGCTTCATCGGCGCCTCGATGGCCTTGCTGGCGCTGGGCCGGCCGTTCGGTTTCGTCGCCCAGCTCGGCGTCATCGCGCTGACGGGCATGATCATCCGCAACGCCGTGATCCTGATCGACCAGATCGAACGCGATGTGCTCGATGGCGTCGATCGCTGGACGGCGATCGTCGAGGCGGCGGTGCGGCGTTTCCGCCCGATCGCCCTGACCGCGCTGGCGGCGGTGCTGGCGATGATTCCGTTGTCGCGCTCGGCATTCTGGGGACCGATGGCGGTTGCCATCATGGGCGGGCTGATCGTCGCAACTGCGCTGACTTTGCTGTTTTTGCCGGCGCTGTATGCCGCCTGGTTCCGGGTGCGGCGGGTGGCGCCGGCAACGGATGTGCCAAGTGCTTGATTTCGCGCTATAATCGCAGTCTTTTCCAACCTTGCCGCACCGGATACGCATGCCGGGCGGTCTAAAGCCCTCGTAAGGGGGAGTCCACAAGGAGAGCCCATGCGTCATTACGAAATCGTATTCATTGTGCACCCCGATCAGAGCGAGCAAGTGCCCGCCATGATCGAGCGGTACAAGGGCATGATCGAGTCGGAATCCGGCAAGATCCATCGCCTCGAAGACTGGGGCCGTCGTCAGATGGCCTATCCGATCCAGAAGCTGAACAAGGCGCATTACGTGCTCATGAACATCGAGTGCGGCCAGAACACGCTCGACGAACTCGAACACGCGTTCAAGTTCAACGACGCGGTCCTGCGCCATCTCGTGATCAAGACCAAGAAGGCCGAGACCGGCCCGTCGCCGATGATGAAGGCGATCGAGAAGGAGCAAAAGCGCGCGGCCGTCGAGGCGCCCGCCGCCTGAGCGACTTGAATGCGCTGCGCCTGACGGCTTCGATCGTCGAACGCGAAGCGCTTCGGTACACGCCTGCAGGCGTTCCCGTCGTCGAGTTCCGGTTGCGGCATGCGTCGCAGCAGATCGAGGCGGAAACCCCCCGGCAGATCGAGTTCGAAGCACGCGCGATCGCGATCGGCGCGGTGAGCCGGAGCATCATGGCCGCCCCGATGGAGGCGACCCTTGAGTTCCAGGGCTTTCTCGCGATGAAGTCGAAGCAATCCAAGGCGCTCGTGTTTCACGTAACTGCGATCACTGCACCGGATTTGGAATAGAAAGGAATCATCATGTCCCGTCCCATGGGAAGAAACGCCGGCAAGAACGGCAAGGGCAAGCGCCCGCAACAAAACCCGCTGTTCAAGCGCCGCAAGTTCTGCCGCTTCACCGCGGAAAACGTCGATCAGATCGATTACAAGGATCTCGACGTGCTGAAGGATTTCATCCAGGAAAACGGCAAGATCATGCCGGCGCGCATCACCGGTACGAAGGCGCACTATCAGCGCCAGCTCGACACCGCGATCAAGCGTGCCCGCTTCCTCGCGCTGTTGCCCTACACCGATCTGCACAACGCCTAAGTCGAGGAGAGCCCCATGCAAGTCATCCTGCTCGAAAAGGTCGTGAACCTCGGCAATCTCGGTGATGTCGTCCGCGTCAAGGACGGCTATGCCCGCAACTTCCTGATCCCGCAACGCATGGCCAAGCGCGCCACCGACGTCGCGATCAAGGAATTCGAAGCGCGCCGCGCCGAACTCGAAAAGCATGCCGCCGAGAAGCTCGCCGCCGCGCAAGCGCTGGGCGAAAAGCTCGCTGCGATGGGCAGCCTGACCATTCCCGCCAAGGCGGGTGTGGACGGCCGTCTGTTCGGCTCGGTCACCAACTTCGACATCGCCGATGCCTTGACCAAGCAAGGTTATGCGGTCGAGAAGGCGCAAGTGCGCATGCCCAATGGCCCGCTCAAGGCCATCGGCGAGCACCCGGTCGCCGTTGCGCTGCACACCGATGTCGTGATCGACGTGAACATCACGGTCGTCGGCGAAGCCTAAGCTGCTGTTTCAAAAGCAAGGGCCGGTGTCCGTCAGGGCACCGGCCCTTGTTGTTTCGTGGCGGTGCGATGGTCTATGCACAGTCTATTCACGACGCTCCACCGGTTACCCACAACCTTATCCTCAGCCGCAGCCTCCGGGCGCGTTCATAATCGAACGATGAGTTCAGCGATCCCTTTGCGCGCAGAGCGCGCGCCCGAAGCCCCCATCGACCAATTGCGGGTCCCGCCGCATTCGATCGAGGCCGAGCAATCGGTGCTCGGCGGCTTGTTGCTCGACAACCAGGCCTGGGACCGGATCGCCGATCTGGTGCTCGAAAGCGATTTCTATCGCTTCGACCATCGGTTGATCTTCCAGCACATCCTCAAGCTGATCGACCGGCAACGCCCGGCCGACGTGGTGACGGTGTTCGAATCGCTGCAAAGCGCGGGCAAGTCCGACGAGGTCGGCGGGCTCACGTATTTGAATGCCTTGGCGCAGAACACGCCGACCGCGGCCAACATCCGGCGTTACGCCGAGATCGTGCGCGACCGCGCAGTGCTGCGCCAACTCGTGACGGTGTCCGACGAGATCGGCACCACGGCGCTCAATCCGCAAGGCAAGGAAACCAAGCAGATCCTCGACGAAGCCGAATCGAAGATCTTCGCGATCGCCGAGCAAGGCTCGCGTGGGGCGCAAGGTTTCGAATCGATCCGCGATCTGCTCGCGCAGGTGGTGACGCGCATCGACGAATTGCATGCGCGCGACAACGTCAATGAAGTCACGGGCGTGCCCAGCGGCTTCAACGATCTCGACACCCGCACCGCGGGCCTGCAGCCGGGCGACCTCATCATCGTCGCGGGCCGCCCGTCGATGGGTAAGACCGCGTTCTCGCTGAACATCGGCGAATACGTCGCGATCGAACAAGGTTTGCCGGTGGCCGTGTTCTCGATGGAAATGGGCGGCTCGCAACTCGCGATGCGGATGCTGTGCTCGGTGGCGCGCCTGAATCAGCAGCGCGTGCGCGTGGGCAAGATCAACGACGACGAATGGCCGCAACTCGTGGCCGCGGTGCAGAAGATGAACGAGGCGCCCTTGTTCATCGACGAAACCCCGGCGCTCAATTCGATGGAATTGCGTGCGCGGGCGCGGCGGCTGTCGCGCCAGTACGGCAAGCTCGGCCTGGTCATCGTCGACTATCTGCAGCTGATGTCGTCGAGCCGCGAAGGCGAAAACCGCGCAACCGAAATCTCGGAAATCAGCCGCGGCTTGAAGGCGCTGGCCAAGGAACTTAATTGCCCGGTGATCGCGTTGTCGCAGCTCAACCGCGCGGTCGAGCAGCGCACCGACAAGCGCCCGGTGATGGCCGACTTGCGCGAATCGGGCGCCATCGAGCAGGACGCGGACGTGATCATGTTCATCTACCGCGACGAGGTCTACAACTCGGACTCGCAAGACAAGGGCACGGCCGAAATCATCATCGGCAAGCAGCGGAACGGTCCGATCGGCACGGTGCGCCTGACCTTCCTCGGCGAATACACCAAGTTCGAGAATTTCGCGGGCGGTTCGGCGTTCTTCGACCGCGAGTGAGCGTTGTTGCGCGTGCATTTATCTCGCGATGCGGGATAAGTGCACGAAGTCGCTGCGGCACTCCATTACAATTCGGCGTCATTTCAAAGAAAGAGCAGGGGAGCCGATGTTCGCGCGCTTCATGCCCACCGAGGGAAAATTCTTCGAGTTGTTTGCCGCCCATGCGGAACAGGTCGTCATCGGCTGCCGTGAACTCGCGGCCTTGATGTCCGACTTCGAGAACATGGAAAAGCACATGCGCCTCGTCAGCGGCGCAGAAAAGAATGCCGACAAGGTCACGCACGACACCGTGCAATTGCTGCACAAGACCTTCATCACGCCGTTCGACCGCGATCAGATCCACACCCTCATCATCTCGATGGACGACATCCTCGACGTGGCCGAGGACGTGGTCGAATCGATCGACCTTTACGACGTGCGCACCATCACGCCCGAGACCAAGCAACTGGCCGACATTTGCGTGTCGTGCGCCGAGCGGGTCAAGACGGCGGTGGTGTTGTTGTCCAACATGAACAATGGCGCCGCCATTCTCAAGACCTGCGCCGAGATCGACCAGCTCGAATCCGACGCCGATCGCGTGATGCGCGCCGCCATGAGCAAGCTGTTCCGCAGCGCGACCGACGCCAAAGAGATCATGAAGCTCAAGGCGATCTACGAGCAGCTCGAAACCATCACCGACAAGTGCGAAGACGTTGCCAACATCATCGAAGGCATCGTCCTCGAGAACGCCTGAGCCTGTTAGGCATACCCACCGATGGCTCTGACTCAACCGCTCACGATTTCGCTTGGCGTCCTGGTTTTCTTGATCGCGCTCGCGCTGCTGTTCGATTTCATGAACGGCTTCCACGACGCGGCCAATTCGATCGCCACCGTGGTGTCCACCGGCGTGCTCAAGCCGCATTGGGCGGTGGTCTGGGCGGCCGCTTTCAATTTCATCGCGGTGTTCATCTTCCCGCTGCATGTGGCGGCGACGATAGGCAAGGGCATCGCGCATCCCGAGGTGATCGACCATATCGTCATCTTCGGTGCGCTGTTCGGCGCCACCTCGTGGAACATCATCACCTGGTACTTCGGCATTCCGTCGAGCTCTTCGCATGCGCTCGTGGGCGGCCTGGTCGGCGCGGTCGTCATCAAGGTCGGCGCGAGTGGGCTGGTGGCGTCGGGCATCATCTGGACGGTGGCCTTCATCTTCGTGTCGCCCTTGCTCGGCTTCGTGCTCGGCTCCTTGTTGATGCTCGCGGTGTCATGGTTGTTGTTCCGCACGCCGCCGCATCGGGTCGACCGCTGGTTCCGGCGTCTGCAATTGGTCTCGGCCTCGCTCTACAGCCTCGGCCACGGCGGCAATGATGCGCAAAAGACCATCGGCATCATCTGGATGCTGCTGATCGCCACTGGTTCGGTCTCGGCGCAGGCCTCCATGCCGCCGATCTGGGTCATTGTTGCGTGCTACGTCGCCATTGGCCTGGGCACCTTGTTTGGCGGCTGGCGCATCGTCAAGACCATGGGGCAGAAGATCACCAAGCTCAAGCCGGTCGGCGGGTTCTGCGCCGAGCTGGGCGGTGCCGGCACCTTGTTCCTCGCTTCGTGGCTGGGCGTGCCGGTCTCGACCACCCATACCATCACCGGCGCCATCGTCGGCGTGGGCGCGACGCGCAAGCTTTCCGCGGTGCGCTGGGGCGTGGCGGGCAACATCGTCTGGGCCTGGATACTCACCATCCCCGCGTCGGCCTTCATCGCCGCCATCGCCTGGGCGATCGGCCGGCATTTCCTCTGAGCCACCCGGCGCTTCAATGAAAGTCGCGCGAAGGCGCGACGAGTTCTCCGAGCATGGCCGAATGGTCGACCAAGCGGCCGGCGATCAGATGCGTGACGCGCCCGCTCGCGTCGCGCTGCCATTGGCCATAGGCCGCGAGCAGCGACGCCCCCAGCAATTCCTTGCGATAACGTTCGATGATCTTGGGCCAGACGATCAGATTGACCTGGCCGGTTTCGTCTTCGAGCGTCACGAAGATCACGCCTTTGGCGGTGTCGGGGCGCTGACGCACGGTGACGAGGCCGCATGCGCGCGCGATGCGCCCCGCGGGGTAGTGCATCAATTCGGCTGCGGGCGATAAGCGCAGCTTGGCCAGTTTTGGCCGCAGCAAGGCCACCGGATGCCGCCCGAGCGTGAGCCCGATCGAAGCGTAATCGGCTGCGATTTCATCGCCTTCGCGCGCAGCGGGCAGGACGAGTGGGGCTTCATTGAAGCGCGCGGGCTTGAGCACCGGCGTATGGCGCATCGCCGCGTCGCGCAAGGCGGCCACTTCCCAGCGCGCCTGACGGCGATGCCCGGCCAGGCCCGCGAGCGCATTCGCGCCGGCCAGCGCATCGAGCGCATGGCGATCGAATTCGCACCGGCGCGCCAGGTCTTCCACATCGGCAAACGGCGCCTGCCGGCGTTCGGCCATCAGGCGCTGCGCCGCCTCGGCGCGCAAGCCTTTGACCATGTGCAACCCCAGACGCACCGCGTACCCGCTGCGGCCCCAGGTGGCGGGGTCATCGCCCCGCTGGTCCGGGGGCTGTGCGCACGGTTCCAGCGTGCTGAGCCAGTCGCTCGCCGTCACATCGACGGGCCGCACCACCACGCCATGGCGGCGCGCATCCTGCACCAGTTGCGAGGGGGAATAAAACCCGAGCGGTTGCGCATTGAGCATGGCCGCCAGATAAGCATCGGGATGATGGCGTTTGAGCCAACTGCTGACGTAGACCAGCAGCGCAAAACTCGCCGCATGACTTTCGGGGAAGCCATATTCGCCAAAGCCCTGGATCTGCTTGAAGATCGACTCGGCAAATTCGGGCGTGTAGCCCTTGGCGAGCAGACGGCCCACGAGCCGGTCGTAGAACGGCCCCAGGCCGCCTTTGCGCTTCCAGGCCGCCATCGCACGGCGCAGCGCATCGGCCTCGCCGGGCGTGAAGTCGGCGGCCAGGATGGCGATCTGCATCACCTGTTCCTGAAAGATCGGCACGCCCAGCGTGCGTTCGAGCGCGCGCGCCACCTCGGGGCTCGGGTAGCTGACCGGTTCTTCGCCCGAACGCCGTTTGAGGTAGGGATGCACCATGCCGCCCTGGATCGGCCCTGGGCGCACGATCGCCACCTCGATGACGAGGTCGTAGAAGGTGCGCGGACGCAGCCGCGGCAGCATGCTCATTTGCGCGCGGCTTTCGATCTGGAACACGCCGACGGTATCGGCCGCGCAGATCATGTCGTAGGTGGGGGCGTCTTTGGGCGGGATGTCTTGCATGCGGAAGGTGCGCCCATGGCGCTGGCTCAAGAGGGCCAGCGCGCCGCGGATGGCGCTGAGCATGCCCAGCGCGAGCACATCGACCTTGAGCAGCCCGAGCGCGTCGAGATCGTCCTTGTCCCATTCGATGACCGAGCGCGCGGCCATCGCGGCGTTTTCGATCGGGACCAGACGCGACAGCCGGTCGCGCGCGATGACGAAGCCGCCCACATGCTGCGACAGATGGCGCGGAAACCCCACCAGCGTATTCACGAGTTCGATCCAATGCCGGACCACGAGCGACTGCGGGTCGAGTCCGTTCTCGATGAAGATCTGTTCGTTGATGCGCCGCCCGTCCCACCATTGGCGGCTTTTGGCGATCTGGTCGACGCATTGCAGATCGAAGCCGAGCGCCTTGCCCACGTCGCGCAGCGCCGAGCGCGGGCGATAACTGATGACCACCGCGGTGAGCGCCGCGCGGTCGCGCCCGTATTTGGCGTAGAGGTATTGAATGACTTCTTCACGCCGCTCGTGCTCGAAATCGACATCGATGTCGGGCGGCTCGTTGCGCTCGCGGCTGATGAAACGCTCGAACAGCAGATTGCCGCGCGCCGGGTCCACCTCGGTGATGCCCAGGCAATAACAGACCGCCGAATTGGCCGCCGACCCGCGCCCTTGGCACAAGATGCCTTGCGCGCGTGCGAACGCGACCAGATCGTGCACCGTGAGAAAGTAAGCCTCGTAATGCAGCTCGGCGATGAGTGCGAGCTCGTGCTCGATCTGCGCGCGCACTTGCGGTGGCACGCCATGCGCAAAGCGCCGCGCGACGCCTTCCTCGGTCAGGCGGCGCAAATAAGACGCCGGTGTTTCGCGCGTGCCATCGGCGCGCAGCGGCACGATTTCTTCGGGGTATTCGTAGCGCAATTCGTCGAGCGAGAAGTGGCAGCGCGCTGCGACGGCCAGTGTTTGTGCGAGCAACTCGGGCGGATAGACATTGGCCAGCCGCAAGCGCGCGCGCAAATGCGCTTCGGCATTGGGCATGAGGCCAAAGCCGCATTCGGACACCGGACGCCCGAGCCGCACCGCGGTGAGTGTGTCTTGCAAAGGTTTGCGCGAGCGCAGATGCATGTGCACATTGCCCGCCGCGACCAGCGGCAGCCCGGTTTGCTCGGCCACCGCCTGCGTCATGAAGAAATGTTCGTGATCGTCGAGGCGATGCAACAGCTCGACCGCGATCCAGGCGCGATCGCCGAACAAGGCCCGCACCCAGTGCGCATGCGCGAGCGTGGCCGCGAGCGGCGCGTTGTGCCCCGGCACCAGCAAGGCCAGGCAATCGGGCAGGGCGCACAAATGCGCAGCCTCGGGCGTACGCCCATCGAGGTCGGCCTGGGTGAGGCGATAACTGCCCTTGACCGCCCGCGTGCGCCCAAGCGTGATCAGCTCGGACAGATTGCCGTAGCCGGTTCTGGTCTGAGCCAACAGCACCAGATGCGGCCCGTCATCGGCTAGACGCAACTCGGTGCCGATGAGCAGATGCAGCCCCAGGCGCTTGGCCTCCATGTGCGCGCGCACCACGCCCGCGAGCGAGCATTCATCGGTGAGGGCGAGGGCGGCGTAATCGAGCGCATGCGCACGCGCCACCAACTCCTCCGGGTGCGACGCGCCGCGCAGGAAGCTGAAGTTGGAAATGCAATGGAGTTCGGCGTAGGCCGGGATGGCGGAGAACATGGCGGACTCGGAGCTGGTTTGCCGGCATCGTCAAGAACGATTCGACCTCGGTTTGTCCCATCTCCTTGGGATGCCGGAGCCCGTTGAATCGAATGAACTGTCGAACCCAATAGACGTAGGCTTCCTCGGTTCGTATGCTGTAGTGCAGGTACCGAATGCGTTCGCGCAACTGATCCAGCAAGCGCGCGGACCGTAACGGCGGCTTGTCGACTTTGCTGGATCTGTTAATGCTGTACATTTATACAGTATATTGCCGTGGGATCCAGGCTGCAAGCGGGTTTTCTCGCGACGGATTGGCCATGTTATTCCGCACATGGCCATGTTATTCCGTGGTTTTGCGGTCCAAATCACGTTAGCCCTGTCTATGGAACCACTCGTTCTTACCGTCGCCGGCCTTTGGAACTCTGGCCCACTGCATTGGCAAACGCATTGGGAAGCAAAGTACCCGTCGTGGCATCGTGTCATCCAACGCGATTGGGAAACACCTCGCTGTGCTGAGTGGGTCGAGACTCTTACCCAGGCCATCGCCAAGTGCCCACGCCCGCCGGTTCTCGCTGCCCACAGCCTCGGTTGCGCGCTCGTTGCACACTGGGCTGCCTTATCTACTCCTAAAGCAATCGCCGGAGCTTTCTTGGTGGCGCCAAGTGACGTAGAGGCACCCTCCTACCCAGCTGGTACGTCAGGCTTTATCCCTATGCCACTGACCACTCTGCCATTTCCAACTCTCGTGGTCGCCAGCACCAACGATCCCTATGTCTCGCCCGAGCGAGTTCGAGCGTTTGCATCTGCTTGGGGCAGCGAGCTTATCTCCATCGGCGACGCTGGCCACATCAATGGCGACGCTGGCTATGGGCCGTGGCCCGCGGGCGAGAGGTTGTTCTTAGAGTTTTGCAATCGTGTCCAGGGCTAACCATTCGGTCAACCGGACGCCCGGCAAGCAGCGCTTCGCTCGCTTGCCGGTTCCCTCAGCCGTGCCGGCCTCGGTCGCCGGTTACCTCGAACGTTAGGCCGCACACATGCTCCCTTTACGCGCCCATGAACTCTTGTCGCTAGAACTGCTTCTCGCCGGCCCAGAGAGATCGGAAGAGCACACG
>CAXBRX010000046.1:0-13410 GCA_963977835.1 uncultured Derxia sp. | reverse complement strand
TTCCCTACACGACGCTCTTCCGATCTGTCCCGCCGGCCGCGGCGCCCGCGTATAGACAGCCACGACCTCGTGGCCACACGCGACGAGCTCGGTCAGGGTGGGCACTGAGAAGTCCGGGGTGCCCATGAAGACCAGGCGCATGCTCAGAGCTTTCCGAGCTTCTGGGCCTTCTGGAATTTCTTGATCACCCGCTCGCGCTTCAGCCGCGAGATGTGGTCGATGAAGAGAACACCATTGAGGTGGTCGATCTCATGCTGCATGCAGACGCCGAGCAGCTGTTCGCCGGCTACCTCGAACGGCTTGCCCTCGAGGTCGAGTGCCCGGACGACGACGCGCGCCGCGCGGACGACGTCGCCGTACACCTCGGGAATCGAGAGACAGCCTTCTTCCCACTTGATCTCCCCCTCGCGATGGACGATCTCGGGGTTGATCAGCACCAGTCGCGTATCCTCGACCTGCACGATCGCGAGCCGCTCGGTGCGGCCCACCTGCGGCGCGGCAAGGCCGACACCACTGGCTGCGTGCATGGTGTCGAACATGTGGTCGACCAGCTGCCGGAGCTCCGGCGTGACTTGCGCGACGGGCGTTGTCTCCTGCCGGAGGACGGGCGAACCGAGCACGTGTATCGGCAGGATCGCCACCGCTTAGCCCTCGACGACGGGCCCGCTGACGCGCGTGATGCGTCCGCGCTCGACGACCACCTTGGACTCGCCGGACTTGATCGTCACGCGGTCCGCCATGGAGGGCGCGGGCGTTCCGTCCTTCAGGGTTTCCTTGATGTGCACGACTTCGCCGATCAGGCCGCCGGCCGTGACCCGCTCATTGCCGAGCACGGTGACCATCTTGCGCGTGGGCGGGCGCCGTCCGGTGCGCGAAGGCTTGATCAACATGACTTCGCGCGGGCCGCGGCCACGCGTGGTGGCGGTGCCGGTTGCCGGGGTGCTCGGTGCGCGCTTGGTGGCTGACTTGGGCGGGCGCGGGCGCCAGATCACGAGCAGCTTGCCGATATGCTGTACCGGCGCGGCGTCGAGCGCACCGCAGATGCGGTCCATGAAGGCCGCGCGCTGTTCGCGGTCGTCTCCGAGGACGCGGATCTTGATGAGTTCGTGCGCCTTGAGGTTGGCGTCGATTTCCCGGATCACGGCAGGGGTCAATCCATCCCCCCCGATCATGACCACCGGGTTCAGGGCGTGGGCCTGGGCGCGCAGATCAGCGCGTTCGGCGGGCGTTAATTTGAGTTCCATTTGCGTATTGTCGCATTCATGAGCAAGAACCGATTCAGCAAGCAATGGCTGCATGATCATCTCAACGATCCGTACGTCAAGATGGCGCAACGGGACGGCTACCGCGCGCGTGCAGCTTACAAGCTCAAGGAAGTCGACGAACAGGAGCATTTGCTGCGCCCGGGCATGACGGTGGTCGATCTGGGCGCCGCGCCCGGCAGTTGGAGCCAGTATGTGCGCAATGTGCTGTCGGGGAAATCGGGCGCGGCCGTCGGCGCGCTCAAAGGACGCGTGATCGCCCTCGATCTGCTGCCCATGGAGGCGATTCCCGACGTCACCTTCTTCCAGGGCGATTTCCGCGAAGACGAGGTCCTGCACCAGCTCGAAGGCCTGATCGGCGAGCAACAAGTCGATGTCGTGCTGTCGGACATGGCGCCCAATCTGTCGGGCATCGCCTCGGCCGACGCGGCGCGCATCGAGCATGTGTGCGAACTGGCGCTCGAATTTGCCCGCGGCCACCTCAAACCCGAGGGGGCTTTGCTGGTCAAGGCCTTCCACGGGAGTGGGTATTCGCAGATCGTCGAGTCCTTCAAACGGACGTTCAAGACCGTCAAACCGATCAAGCCAAAAGCGTCACGCGACAAATCGGCGGAAACCTTCATCCTGGGGCGTCATCTGAAATAAGCCCGCGTTCGGGTTGTTACCGGGGCCGCATGGGCTTGAAACCCGTGGATTTCGTCGCAAGATACGCGCGACGGGCGGGGTAGAATCCACTGACCGGCCGATCGATACGGCCGAGGAGCGTACGTTGGACAAAAACATGCTTTCCAAAGCCGCGATCTGGTTGCTGATCGCGCTCGTCCTGTTCACGGTCTTCAAGCAGTTCGAAAACCGTCAACGCCCGGCGGCCGATGCGGTCTCGTACACCCAGTTCATGGACGACGCCAAGGCAGGCAAGATCAAGCGCGTCGAAGTCCAGGGGCGCCAGATCAGCGTGCAGCCCAAGGACGGCAAACAGTACGTGCTGTTCGCGCCCAATGACAACTGGATGGTCGGCGATCTGGTGCGTTTCGGCGTCGATGTCTACGGCAAGCCCGAAGAAGAGCCCTCGTTGCTCATGAGCATCTTCGTGAGCTGGTTCCCCATGCTGCTGCTGATCGGCGTCTGGGTGTTCTTCATGCGCCAGATGCAAGGCGGCGGACGCGGCGGCGCGTTCAGCTTCGGCAAGAGCCGCGCCAAGATGCTCGATGAAAGCAACAACCAGGTCACCTTCGCCGATGTCGCCGGTTGCGACGAAGCCAAGGAAGACGTGGTCGAACTCGTCGAATTCCTGCGCGATCCTTCCAAATTCCAAAAGCTCGGCGGGCGCATCCCGCGCGGCGTGCTCATGGTCGGCCCCCCGGGGACCGGCAAGACGCTGCTGGCCAAGGCCATCGCGGGCGAGGCCAAGGTGCCGTTCTTCAGCATTTCGGGTTCCGATTTCGTCGAGATGTTCGTCGGCGTCGGTGCTGCGCGTGTGCGCGACATGTTCGAAACCGCCAAGAAGAACGCGCCGTGCATCATCTTCATCGATGAAATCGACGCGGTCGGCCGCCAACGCGGCGCGGGCCTGGGCGGTGGCAACGACGAACGTGAACAGACCTTGAACCAGATGCTGGTCGAGATGGACGGTTTCGAGACCGGCCTGGGCGTGATCGTGATCGCCGCGACCAACCGCCCCGACGTGCTCGACCCCGCGCTGCTGCGCCCGGGCCGTTTCGACCGCCAGGTGGTGGTCAATCTGCCCGACATCCGTGGCCGCGAGCAAATCCTCAAGGTCCATATGCGCAAGGTGCCGCTGGCACCCGATGTCGATCCGTCCATCCTCGCGCGCGGCACGCCCGGCTTTTCGGGCGCCGACCTCGCCAACCTGGTCAACGAAGCCGCCTTGTTCGCTGCGCGCCGCAACGGCCGCACCGTGGACATGAACGACTTCGAAAAGGCCAAGGACAAGATCATCATGGGCGCCGAGCGCAAGAGCGTGGTGATGCCCGAGGAAGAGCGCCGCGCCACGGCGTATCACGAGTCCGGCCACGCCATCATCGGCAAGCTGCTGCCCAAATGCGATCCGGTGCACAAGGTCACCATCATTCCGCGCGGTCGTGCGCTGGGCGTGACGATGGCCTTGCCCGAACGCGACCGCTACGGCTACGACAAGCAATTCATGCTCGAACAGATCAGCATGCTGTTCGGCGGCCGCGCGGCCGAGGAAGTGTTCCTGAGCCAGATGACCACCGGTGCGAGCAACGACTTCGAGCGCGCCACCCATCTGGCGCGCGACATGGTCACGCGCTACGGCATGACCGAAGCGCTCGGGCCCATGGTCTACGCGGAGAACGAAGGCGAGGTCTTCCTCGGCCGTTCGATCACCAAGACGACCAACACGTCCGAAGCGACGATGCAAAAGATCGACGCCGAGATCCGCCGCATCCTCGACGAGCAATACGCGCTGACGGTCGGCCTGCTCAACCAGAATCGCGACAAGGTCGAGGTCATGGTCAACGCCCTGATGGAATTCGAGACCATCGACGCCGATCAGATCGACGACATCATGGCCGGCCGCCCGGTGCGCCCGCCGCGCCAAAGCGATGGAGCGAGCAAACCGCCCGCTGCGCCGTCCAAACCCGAAGGCGGCGCCGGGGAACCGGCCGGCAATCCGGTCTGAGGCAAAGAGCAAACAGGCGAGGGCCAGCAGACGCTGGCCCTCGTCGCTTTTGCGAGGAGCCGACACACATGACGCAACGCGCGACGCATTGGGTCGCAGGCAGCCATCGGATCGACTTGAGCACCCCGGTGGTCATGGGCATCCTGAATGTGACGCCCGATTCGTTCTCGAACCAAGGCGAGCATTTCGATACTTCCACCGCGATCGCGCATGCCGAACGCATGATCGCCGAGGGTGCGGGCATCATCGACATCGGCGCCGAAAGCTCGCGCCCCGGGGCTGAGCCGCTGCCCCTCGACGAAGAATTGCGGCGCTTGTTGCCGGTGCTGCGCGCCGTGGTGCCGCTCGGCGTGCCGGTGTCGATCGACACCTACAAGACCGAGGTGATGCGCCGCGCGATCGATCTGGGCGCGGCCATCATCAACGACATCAATGCCTTGCGCGCGCCGGGCGCGGTCGGCGTGGTTGCGGCTTCGCAGGCGGGCGTGTGCCTGATGCACATGCTTGGCGAGCCCAAGACCATGCAGGCCGATCCGGTCTATCACGATGTGGTCACCGAAGTGCAGGCCTTCCTGCAATCCCGGGTGCAGACGCTGGCGTCGGCAGGCGTGGACGCGGCGCGCATCGCGATCGATCCGGGTTTCGGCTTCGGCAAGCGCAATGAAGACAATCTCGCCTTGTTCCGGGCGACTCCCGCGTTCGTGGATACCGGGTTCCCGGTAGTGATCGGCGTCTCGCGCAAGAGCATGATCGCGCGCTGGTCGAACCGGCCCGACGCGCGTCCGGCCGAACGCGTGAGCGCGAGCGTGACGGCCGCGGTGCTCGCAGCTCAAGCTGGCGCGCAGATCGTGCGGGTGCATGATGTGCGCGACACCGTGGACGCCTTGGCGCTGTTGCGTGCGGTTGTTCCGCGCGACGGCGCATAGCGCTCGCTAGACTGCGGGCGCTTTGTCGCACCGCGTGCGCATGCGCCGCCACATTCCAAGAATACGCAGGGGGAACAGATGTCTCGCAAATACTTCGGTACCGATGGTGTACGCGGCAAGGTCGGCCATGCGCCGATCACGCCCGATTTCGTGTTGCATCTGGGCGCTGCCGCAGGGCGCGTGCTCGCAGGGGCGGGCACCGATGCGCATCGGCCCAAGGTGCTGATCGGTAAGGACACCCGCATTTCCGGCTACATGCTCGAATCCGCGCTCGAAGCCGGTTTCGCCGCCGCAGGTTGCGATGTGATTCTTTGCGGTCCGTTGCCGACGCCGGGCGTGGCCTACCTCACGCGCGCGCTGCGTCTCGACGCGGGCGTGGTGATCTCGGCTTCGCACAATCCGTACGATGACAACGGCATCAAATTTTTCGGCCGTGACGGCGGCAAGCTGCCCGACGAGATCGAGGCTGCGATCGAGCGCCAGATCGATGATCAATTGAGCAGCGGCCTGCCGTGCGTCGATTCCGCGGGCCTCGGGCGCGCGCGCCGGCTCGAAGATGCCGCCGGGCGCTACATCGAATTCTGCAAATCCACCTTCCCGACCGATCTCGATCTGCGCGGCCTGCACCTGGTCGTCGATTGCGCGCATGGTGCGGCCTACCAGACCGCGCCCGCGGTCTTCCATGAACTCGGCGCGCGCGTGACCGCGGTGGCGACCACGCCCGACGGCTTCAACATCAACGACGGTGTCGGTGCCACGCATACCGAGTATCTGAGCGAGCAAGTGCTCGCCGCCGGGGCCGATCTCGGCATCGCACTCGATGGCGACGCCGACCGGCTCATGATCGTCGACGCGCAAGGCCGGCTGTTCAATGGCGATGAACTGCTTTACGTGCTGGTGCAGGACCGCGCGCAACAAACGCGCGTGCCCGGCGCGGTCGGCACGCTGATGACCAATCTCGCGGTCGAACTCGCGCTCAAGACCTGGGGCATCGAATTCGTGCGCGCCAAGGTCGGCGACCGCTATGTGCTCGAAGAATTGCATGCGCGCGGCTGGCAGCTCGGCGGCGAAGGCTCGGGCCATCTGATCTGTCTCGACAAGCACAGCACCGGCGACGGCACCGTCTCGGCCTTGCAAGTGCTTGCGGCCATGCAACGCCAAAACAAGACCTTGGCCGAACTCGTCGGCCCTTTGAACCTGTATCCGCAGACCCTCATCAATGTGAAGGTCGCCAAGGGTTTCGATTGGAAGGCGCAGCCCGCTGTGGTTGCGGCGGCCAAGGCGGCCGAGCACACGCTGGGCAGCAAAGGCCGGGTGCTGATCCGTCCGTCGGGCACCGAGCCCGTGGTGCGGGTGATGGTCGAGGCGTCGGAAGCCGAGGCCGCGCAAGCCGCCGCGCAATCGATCGCGCAGGCGATGCGCGATGCAGTCGCGCAAGCGCCGGCGGCAGCCGTTCACTGAAACTTGCCGGGCATGCCGGCCCGGCGCGTCTACTTCGACAATTGCCGCATCGCGCGTTCGAGGCCTTGTAGCGTCACCGAGTACATCCGGCCGCCCATCAAGTGCTGGATTACGTCGATGCTCTGGCGGTATTGCCAGATCGGCTCGGGTTCGGGATTGAGCCAGACCGCTTTCGGGAAGGTGTCGAGCAGGCGGCGGATCCAGACCTGGCCGGCTTCGGCATTGTTGTATTCGACGCTGCCGCCCGGCTGCAGGATTTCGTAAGGGCTCATGGTCGCGTCGCCGACAAAGATCAATTTGTAGTCGGGCGTGTATTTGTGCAGCACCTCGGCGGTCGGCGTGCGTTCGTTGTGGCGGCGCCGGTTGTTCTTCCACAGGTAGTCGTAGACGCAATTGTGGAAGTAGTAGAACTCCAGGTGCTTGAACTCGGCCTTGGCCGCTGAAAACAATTCTTCGGTGCGCTGGATGTGGTCGTCCATCGTGCCGCCCACATCGAGCAGCATCAACACCTTCACCTTGTTGTGGCGCTCGGGGATCATGCGCAGATCGAGCCAGCCGGCATTGCGCGCGGTCGAGACGATGGTGTCATCGAGGTCGAGTTCGAGGTCGGCACCTTCGCGCGCGAAGCGCCGCAGCCGCCGCAAAGCCACCTTGATGTTGCGCGTGCCGATCTCGACGTTGTCGTCGTAATCGCGGAAGGCGCGCGCATCCCAGACCTTGACCGCACGGCGATGGCGCGATTCTTCCTGGCCGATGCGGATGCCTTCGGGGTTGAAGCCATGCGCGCCGAACGGGCTGGTGCCGCCGGTGCCGATCCAGCGGTTGCCGCCTTCGTGGCGTTCCTTCTGGGTGTCGAGCAATTCCTTGAGCCGTTGCATCAGCGCGTCCCAGCCGCCGAGCGCCTTGATCTGCGCCATTTCCTCGGGCGTGAACTCGCGCTCCATGCGCTGCTTGAGCCATTCGAGCGGGATGTCGGGGCGCAGCTCGACCAATTGCTCGATGCCTTTGAAATAGCTCGCGAAGGCGCGGTCGAATTTGTCGTAATGCGCCTCGTCCTTCACCAGCATCAGGCGCGCGAGGTAGTAAAAATCGTCGAGCGAAAACGGCGCTTCGGCATTGCGTCCGGGGCCGATCAGGCCGCGCCCGAGCGCGTCGAGCAAGGTCAGGAATTCCTTGATCGAGACCGGCAGCTTGGCCTGGCGCAGATGGAAGAAGAAGTCGATGAGCACGGTCGGACGCGAAGGCTGGGTGCGGATCGTGGACGAAGCGCAACGAGGGTGTGCGCCGATCAGCGGCCGGCGCGCGCCATGGCCGACAAGCGTTCGACCAGATGCAGATCCTGCTCGTTCTTGAGCAAGGCGCCCACCAGCGGCGGCAAGCCGTTCTTGAGGTCGGCGCCGCGCAAGGCTTCGGGCGGAATGTCCTCGGCCATCAACAACTTGAGCCAATCGACGAGTTCGGACGTCGACGGTTTTTTCTTCAATCCGCTCATTTCGCGCAGCGTGAAGAACATCGTCAGCGCTTCGTCGAGCAAATGCTTCTTGATGCCCGGATGATGGACTTCGACGATCTTCGCCATCGTCTCGCGGTCGGGGAAGCGGATGTAATGGAAGAAGCAGCGGCGCAGAAATGCGTCGGGCAGTTCTTTTTCGTTGTTCGAGGTGATGAAGACGATGGGCCGATGCTTGGCGCGGACCAGTTCGCGCGTCTCGTACACATAGAACTCCATGCGGTCGAGTTCGCGCAGCAGGTCGTTGGGGAATTCGATGTCGGCTTTGTCGATCTCGTCGATCAGGAGCACCACCGGCCGCTCGGCCGCAAAGGCCTGCCAGAGCACGCCTTGCACGATGTAATTGCGGATGTCGCGCACGCGTTCGTCGCCGAGCTGCGAGTCGCGCAGGCGCGAGACCGCGTCGTACTCGTACAGCCCTTGCTGGGCCTTGGTCGTGGACTTGATATGCCATTGAAGCAAAGGGACATCGAGCGCGGCGGCCACTTCTTCGGCCAACATCGTCTTTCCGGTGCCCGGCTCGCCTTTGATGAGCAGTGGTCGCTGCAGTGCGATGGCGGCGTTCACGGCCAGACGCAGATCGGGGGTGGCGATGTATTGCGCGGAACCTTCGAAGCGGGGCGAGGCGGTATCGGTCATTGCGGCGAGTCGAAAAGAAGTGTCAGACCGGACTCTAACCCGAGCCGCCGTGCTGCATTGCGGATAGCCCCGAGCTTGGAACTGCGGCCGGCTCATGCCTACAATTGCGAAAACCCGCTAGCACAGCGGCCTGTCAATGCATTTGATAGACATCAAGCGATGACGAATCAATGGCGAGTGGTGATGGTGGCAGCCTGGGTCAGCCTGGCGCCAGCGGTGGTATGGGCCCAATCCGCCCCGGCGGCGGGCGGCGCGGTGGCCGCCAATGCCTCGGTCGGCAATCCTGAGGCCGGGCGCAGCAAGATTTCGATGTGCATCGGCTGTCATTCCATCCCGGGCTACAAAGCGTCGTTTCCCGAGGTCTACAGCGTGCCCGCGATCGGCGGCCAGAATCAGGGCTATCTGATCTCCGCCTTGCAGGCCTACGCCAAAGGCGACCGCACCCACCCGACCATGCGCGCCATCGCTGCCGGCTTGAGCGAGCAGGACATGCGCGACATCACGGCGTACTACGCCGCACAGCATTGAGGAGACCCGGATGACCCGGTATTCATTCGATCCGGTCCGCGGTCTGCGCTGGGCGGCCGCGGTGTGCTTCGCCGGTGTTGCCGCCACGGCCACGGCTGGCGGCAATGCGGAACACGGCAAGGCGCTGACCGAAAAACTGGGCTGCAGCGCCTGCCATGGGGCCGACTTCAGCACGCCGGCCGATACGGCTTATCCGCGTCTGGCCGGACAGCATTACGACTATCTGGTCCATGCCTTGACCGCCTACCAGCGCGGCGCCGGGTCGGCCAACGGCCGGGTCAATCCGATCATGCAAGGCTTCGCCGGGCAATTGAGCGCGAACGACGTGCAGGATGTGGCGGCGTATCTGTCGGGCCTGCCCAGCAAGCTGGTCGTGCAGCGCTGATCAGCGCGCGCGCTTGTTCACGCAGTCCACATAGCGCGCGCCATCGGGCGGCGTGCCATTGCGCTGCGCGGTCCAGAGCATTTCGCCCAGGCATTCCATGATGGCGTGATGCGCGGCATGCATCGAATCGAGCCGTTGCGCGAGGCGCAGACAGGCATCGCGGATGCCGGCCGGCTGGTCGATCGAGACTTGTTCCTCGATCGACAGATGCATCGACAAATGCAGAAAAGGATTGGTCTGGCCCTGGGCCACGCCGTAATCGCGCGTGGCATTCGCGGCGAGGTCGTTCGCGTATTCGGGATGCTCGCGCATCCAGCCCACCGCCATGGTTTCGAGCGGCGTCAGAGCCTCGTTGGCCTGTTGTTTGCGCCAGGCGTCGATGAAGAAAGCGCGTACTTCCTCGCGCGATGGATTGAACATCGACGACCGCCGCGGCTGACTTACTTGACCAGGCCGTGCTTGAGCGCGTAATGCGTGATTTCCGCGTTCGAGGTCAGGTTCATTTTTTCGAGGATGCGCGCGCGATAGACCGAGACCGTCTTGGGGCTCAAGGCGAGCGCTTCGGCGACTTCGGACAGCCGTTTGCCCGAGGCGATCAGACGCAAGGTCTGGAATTCGCGGTCGGACAGTTTTTCGTGCGGCATGCTCGAATCGTCGTCATGCGTCAGGCTTTCGGCCAGCGCCTGGGCGATTTCGGGCGTGATGTATTTCTTGCCGGCGAGCACAGTGCGGGCAGCGCCGACCATGGTCGCCGGCGGGCTCGATTTGTTCAGGTAACCGCCGGCACCGGCCTTGAGGGCGCGCACCGCGTATTGGTCTTCGGGGTACATCGACAGCATCAGGACCGGCAGGCGCGGGAAATCCTTCTTGACCAGCTTGAGGATGTCGATGCCGTTGCGGCCGGGCAGGTCGATGTCGAGCAGCAGCAGATCGCAGCCCTCGTTATCCATGACCCGGACGATGTCGGAATAGCTATCGCCTTCAGCGATCACGCGCATGTCGCTGGTGTCGTTGAACACCGTGGCCAGACCCATGCGGATCAGGGCGTGGTCATCGACGATCATCAGACGGTATTGCATGGGCGTCATGGTGTTCTCAGAGGCGGACATTGCGAGTGGGTAGGGACAACATCACAGAAGTGCCTTCGGGGCTGGTGTCGATTTCGAGCCAGCCACCGAGGCTGCGTGCGCGTTCGCGCATGCCGACGATGCCGAACACGCCGATCTTTGTGAAATCGGCATGACTGACACCGCGGCCATTGTCGCGGATTTCGATCGTCAGATTCTTCGCATCGGCAAACAACTCGATGCGCACGACGCTAGCGTCGGCGTGGCGCAACACGTTAGTGAGCGATTCCTGACAGATGCGGAATGCCGCGGTGGAAATTTCGGACGACGCGTCGATCTCTTCGCGATTGGTCGAAAACGTCGCCTTGATGCCGGTGCGGCGGCCGAAGTCGCGGGTCAACCATTCGAGCGCGGCCACGAGGCCTGCATCGAGAATGCTTGGACGCAGACTCATCATCATGCGCTGCATGGCGCCCAAAGCGCGTTCGAGTTGTTCGCGCATCTGGTTGATGGAACGGGCGTTGGCTTCGTCGCCGCCCACGCGTTTGGTCAATGCCGTCAGTTCGAAGCCGATGGCGGCCAATGCGCCGCCGATGTCGTCATGAAGATCGCGCGCGATCGATGCGCGTTCCTTCTCTTTGATGTTCTCAAGGTGAGCCGTCAGGGCCGACAACCGGGCCTCGGACGACCGCAATGTGGCTTCGCTGTCGCGCCGTTCATGGCGCATCGCGGCGCGTTCGAGCGCGGCATCGATGGCCGGTCCGAGCCGGGCCAGACGGTCTTTGAGCAGGTAATCGTCGACGCCCGCGCGCATGGCCGCGACCGCGGCGTCTTCACCGATTTCGCCTGAAACGATGATGAAAGGCAGGTCCAGGCCGCTTTCGCGCAGGGTTTCGAGGGCACCGATCGAGGAGAACTGGGGCAGGTTGTGGTCTGAAATGACCAGATCCCAGTCGTCTTCGGCCAGCGCCGCGACCATGGCTTCCCGGGTTTCGACCCGGCGCGTATGCACGTTCAGACCGTGCCGACGCAGCATGATCAGCAGAAATTCATAGTCGATCTCGGAATCCTCGACCACGAGGATGCGCAGCGGATGCGCACGCGCCGTGCCCGGGGTTACCGCAGCCGCTTGGACCATCCGATACGACTCCTGTGGACTTGCGCCAGTGAGGGAAGGGCATTCGGAAGCAAATAGCGCGGCGAAACCCCCGCTAATCCTCCCTTTCCGCCCCGGGGTCACTCCGGACAATCCGAATATCGGGATTCCGGGTGGTTCGTCCTAAAAGTGACCACTGCGAAATTCTAACAATTCCGAGTCGATGCGACGCGTCGACTCCGCAAGTAAGGCGAATTGGCATGAGCACTGAGCGTTACAGCAGCAGCTTTGCGACCGGCGATCCGCCCGATTCTCGGGTGTTGACCTCGGTATCGGAAGATCTCGGGCGTCTGGACCAGATCCTGGCGGACGCGATCGGGCAATTGCTGATCAGCTTCAGCGAAATCCAGCGCATGGCTGCCGAACGCAACATCGACGAGATCCAGAGCGCCACGCAAGAAGCGGTCAGGGCCCTGCAATTCCAGGACATGGCCAGCCAGCTCATTTCTCATTGCCGCAAGAAGCTCGCCCATCCGGATTCCGGATCGACCGAGTCGTTCTCGGCCACCCATTTCACCTCGACGCAGATCCTCAGGCACATCGGACCGGTGAGCCAGAGTCAGTTCGGCGAGGGTTCCATCGAATTGTTCTGAGTCAGACGCAACTACCCGCAAGCAAGAGGTCTCAAATGCACTCAATTCTCGCCGTGGACGACTCCGCCTCGATCCGTCAGATGGTGGCGTTCACCCTCAAAAGCGCGGGCTATCAGGTCACTGAAGCCGTCGATGGTCAGGACGCGCTCGAAAAGAGCAAGTCCAAGGTCTTCGACCTTGTTCTGACCGACCAGAACATGCCGCGCATGGACGGCATCACGCTGGTGCGCAACCTGCGCGCGAGCACGCAATACGCGGCCAAGCCCATTTTGATTCTGACGACCGAGTCGTCCGACGCGATGAAAGCCCAAGGCAAGGCGGCCGGCGCGACCGGCTGGCTGGTCAAACCCTTCGATCCGGTGCGTCTGACCGAGGTCGTCAAGAAGGTCATCGGCTGATCCAGCCAGGCATGCGAGAGGAACATCATGAGTGAAGTTTCCAGTCAATCCTCAGCCGCCGGTGGCGGATTCGATCTCACCCAGTTCTACGGGGTGTTCTTCGAGGAAGCGGGCGAGAACCTCGCCAGCTTCGAGAACCTGCTGCTCAACCTCGATCTCGAGGCGCCCGATGACGAGGATCTGAACGCGATCTTTCGTGCCGCGCATTCGATCAAGGGCGGCAGCGCGACCTTCGGTTTCACCGACGTGGCCGAGCTGACCCATGTGCTCGAAACCCTGCTCGACAAGGTGCGCAAGCACGATCTGCGGCTCAACACCGCGATGGTCGATGCGCTGCTCGAAGCCAACGATGTGCTCAAGCTCCAGCTCGCGCGCCATCAGGCCGGCGGCGAGGGCGAGAGCATCGACGCCTCCGATTTGAAGCAACGTTTGCGCGACCTCGCCGATGGCAAGGGCGCCCCGGCAGCCGCGCCTGCTGCGGCTGCGTCGGCTGCCCCGGTGGCAGCGCCCAAGGCGCCGGGCACGCGCGAGATCGAACTGGTGGTTGGGCCGTTGACCGACATCCTGGTGGCCGACAACATCACCGAACCGTTCAACGAGATCGAAGCCCTGGGCACGATCGAGAAAGTGCCGTTCGAGGCCGGCAAGGCGCCGGGCGAAGGGTATGTGCGGTTCAAGATCTGCACGCCGTCGAGCGATAACGACATCATCGACCTGTGCAATTTCTACGTCAGCCGCGAACAGCTCAAGGTCGCGCCGTGGCCGGTGGAAGCGCCGGCCAAACCAGCGGCGGAAACGGGCTTCGGCTTCTTCGATGACG
>CAXBRX010000045.1:0-13444 GCA_963977835.1 uncultured Derxia sp. | reverse complement strand
CCCCGCCACCAACCCGCCGACCCGGAACAAGTGGATCCTCGGCCGCAAGCTGTTCTTCGAGACGGACTGGCTGACCGCCGCGCGCAACCGTAAGAAACTTCGGCGCCGCGTCGATTCGTTCCACCTACCGGATTATCATTTCAACCGTTGCAACTCGAACGCAAGCCGCTTGCGTCCACCATGACCCGAACTCCCAAGCGCGCATTGGCATCGACCACGGCGTCCACCACGCCCGTGGCCCGGCCATCGCCTACGGCACGTCGCCTCGACCAGGCGCCGGCCGTGTTCACCGAGCGCACGACGTACGCGCCGGCCCAGATCCCGACTACCACCGAGCGCACCGCGCCGACGGCGGTGCAGGTGATCGACCGCATGATGCGTCTGCTCGACGCCCTGGCTGCGCATGACGAACCGGCCAGCCTCAAGATCCTGTCGCAACAGACCGGACTGCATGCCTCGACCGCGCACCGCATCCTCAACGACATGGTCGCGTGCCGATTCGTCGACCGCGTCGAGCCTGGCACCTATCGGCTCGGCATGCGGCTGCTCGAATTGGGCAATCTGGTGAAGGCGCGGCTCTCGGTGCGCGAAGTGGCGCTTGCCCACATGCGCAAGCTGCATCAGCTCACCGGACAGACCATCAATCTGTCGGTGCGCCAAGGCGATGAAATCGTCTACATCGAACGCGCCTATTCCGAGCGCAGCGGCATGCAGGTCGTGCGCGCGATCGGCGGCCGCGCGCCCTTGCACCTGACCTCGGTCGGCAAGCTGTTCCTGTCGGTCGACGATGCCAAGAATGTGCGTTCATACGCGACGCGCACCGCGCTGGTCCCGCATACGGCCAACAGCATCACCGATCTGACCAAGCTGGAACGCGAGCTGCAGCACACCCGCCAACGCGGGTATTCACGCGACAACGAAGAATTGGAAGTGGGCGTGCGTTGTATCGCCGCGGGCATTCACGACGATCAAGGCAAACTGATTGCGGGCTTGTCGATTTCCGCGCCGTCCGAACGGCTGCAGGACGATTGGGTCGCGATGCTCACCCAGACCGCCGACGACATCTCGCACGCGCTCGGCTACAACCCCGATCTGCCCGAACGCTGAGCAGCGCCGCTCAGCTTTGCGGCGCTTCGGTGTTTTCCGACAGCGTCTTGGTTGCCGGCGGCAACGATTGCAGCCAGGTCCGGATGCGGGCGGCGTCGCCGATGCGCGAGTACTTGCCCCAGGAATCGAGCAGCACCATGACGAGATGGCGACCTTCGATCGTCGCTTCCATCACGAGGCAACGGCCGGCTTCGGAGATGTAGCCGGTCTTTTGCAGGCCGATCTCCCATTCCGAGCTTTGCAGCAAACGGTTCGTCGTATGGAAGGCGACCTGACGGCGGCCGACCTGAACCGAGTATTCGGTGCTGGTCGACAACTCGCGGATCAGCGGATATTCGTAGGCGGTATTGACGAGATGCGCAAGATCGCGCGCGCTCGAATGATTCTGCGGCGACAGGCCGCTCGAATCGACATACTGCGTATCGGCCAGGCCCAGTTGCGCAGCCTTGGCATTCATGGCCGTGACGAAGGCAGGAAGGCCACCCGGATAATTGCGCCCCAACGCTGCCGCCGCGCGGTTTTCCGAAGCCATGAGCGCCAGATGCAAGGCGTCACGGCGCGTCATGGTCGTGCCGAGCAACAGGCGCGAACGGGTTCCTTTTTCGGTATCGACGTCGCTGCGATCGATGGTGATCTCTTCATCGAGCGGCAGATGGGCGTCCAGCACCACCATCGCGGTCATCAGTTTGGTGATGGATGCGATCGGCAAGACGGCGGTCGGGTTCTTTTCGTAGAGCACGGCGCCGCTGTCACGGTCGATGACGAGCGCGGAATTGGACCGCAGATCGAGCGCATCGGGCGTCTTGTTCAGCCCGAGGGATTGCCCGACGCTGGGCTTGGCGGGCGCATACGACACGCGATGCAGCGATGAGCGTTTGGACGCATGCGTGTTGCCGTGTTTGGCGCTGCGCGCATGCGCGGTTTTTTTGGCGGGAGTCTTGCTGCTGGCCTTCTTGGCGCTGGCGGTCTTGCCCTTGGCAGCAGAATTTTTCTTCTTGCTGGCCGCGTTCTTTGCGGCTGGTGCGGTTGCCGAAGCTTCCGCAGCGGAAGTCGCCGCGTTCGCATCTGTCGACATGTACCCGGCAACCAGCGCCAAACACAAGAGAAATACCACCGTCGCAAAGATCTTGTGCATCACGCAGTCCACTCATTCAAAACAGCATTGCGGCGCCCCAACCCGGCGCATGACCGCAGTCTAGACAGAGGCAAAAAAAATAACAATATGAAGGCACTAGGCATCTTTCCTAAACCTCTTTCAGAGTGAAGGTTCGATGCGCAAGGCCTGATGTGCAGGTTCCGCCTTCAACGCACGCTTCATGGAGCCGAGTGTGCGATTTCGCACACGATACCAAAGCGCAGAGCAATGCCCATCCAGCAGTGCAGATCGAGGCTTAAGCGCCGCAAGGGCCTACCGGGCGCATAGGCATCGCCTTGACACGCTTTCGGTTCCGTCGCACCATTCGTTCATGAATGCGAATCGTTCGCATTTGCAAATACGAAATTCAACCGCCACGGCGCGGTGCCCGCACGGATGGATCGCGCCGGGCGCTGCATTGAATGAGTGAGTCGCCATGATCGTTTGCGTTTGCCATCACGTCTCGGACCGCAAGCTCGCGGAGTCGATTGCCAAAGGCGCGACTTCGATGAAAGCGCTCGGTGACGAACTCGGCGTCGGCCGCGCCTGCGGCAAATGCACGCGGCAATGCAGGGCGGTGTTGCAGGACCAATTGCAGCCCGAACCCTCCGGACTCGCCTTGTACGAACTCGCGCTCGACGCCTGAGCCGGTCCAACCATTCGAAGCATCGTCACCGAAGGAATCGCCGTATGACGCAAACCATCGCCACCCCGCCGCTGCCCAGCCACCGCCCGCCTGTGCGCACGACGCGCGAATGGTGGGACAGCCAGCGCCTGTTGGGCGAGCGCGGCGAAATCAAGATCCGGCACCGTGGCGAAATCTATTCCTTGCGCCTCACGCGTACCGGAAAACTCATTCTGACCAAGTAGTCCGTCGTTCAAGTTCTCGCGAGTCGGTCTCGACTCAGGCATTAGCCAGCCAAGGCAGGTCGTTGACATCCCCCGACCGGCGCTGCCGAGCCAGCCAAGCCGCTTACCTTCGATTGGAGGCGGTCCACCATGCAACTTTCTGCCACTCCCCGCGATGCGTCATCGAACGCCGAAGCGGTCATCGCCAGCACCCTGTGCCTGATGAGCTTTTTCGGACAGACGCGCTGTCCACAGGCCGCCCACAAGATCGGCCGCAATCTCCAGACGCTGCTCGCCCATCCTGATGTCTCGGAGGCGTTTCGCGACGTTTGCGAAAGCCTGGTGCGCCATTGGCATTGCGTCTGCGTGACGATGAGCAACGCTGACGGCGATGCCGATCTCCAACCGAGTCAGTTGCACTGAGACGATCGTCCGCGGAGCCCGATGATGTTGATGATGATGTCGATGCGCATGGAAATGCAGATGGAACCGACGCGCCGCAAACGGCGCACGCCACCCATGAGCGAGCATCCGCCCGCCATCGCGCCCGCGCAGGCCGCGCGGCCGATCGGCTCGCCAGCCGCCCGTACTGGGCAGCCGGCATCGGCGCCGCTCAGGACGATTGCATCTGACTTTGCAGGTAGTTCTGCAGCCCGACCTTGTCGATGAGCTCGAGCTGGGTCTCGATCCAATCGATGTGCTCTTCGGTGTCGTCCAGAATCGCGACGAAAATCTCGCGCGACACGAAGTCGGCCGTCTTTTCGCAATAAGCGACCGCATCCTTCAAGGTCTGGTGGGCGCCGCGTTCGAGCGCGAGGTCGCTGCGAAAGATCTCTTGCGCGTTCTCGCCGATGTTGAGCTTGCCGAGGTCTTGAAGATTCGGCAGCCCTTCGAGTAGCAGGATGCGTTTGACCAGCCGGTCGGCATGCTGCATTTCCTCGATCGACTCTTCGTACACCTTCTTGCCCAGGCGGTCGAAACCCCATTGGCCGAAGATGCGCGCGTGCAGAAAGTACTGATTGATCGCGGTCAGTTCATGCTTGAGCTGGCTGTTCAGCCAGGCCAGCACCTGCGGGTCACCTTTCATGCTGCCTCCCAGTGAGCGCGGCCGAACGCCGCGCGGCGTCGAGTCGAATGCGGTCAGGCGAGCATACGAATGGATACGCGCCACAACAACCATCGAAAACCCCATTCACCGCGCCGGTTGACGCCCCCCTTGCCTGCGGGCGCGCGATGCTGTGGCTACATCTGCCGGAACAGATGGGTGTAGCTGTCGCTCACATGCAAGGATTCGTCGCGCTGTTTGAGCCTGAGCATCATGCGCCCGCGCAGATCGCGCACCACCGACCCGACCGCGGCGGCATTGACCATGGTCGAACGGTGGATCTGCCAGAACTGTTGCGGGTCGAGTTCGTCGCTCAACTCCTTGAGCGATTTGCGGATCAGCGCTTCGCCATCGGCCGTGACCACCCGGGTGTATTTGTTGTCGGCCTGGAAATACACGACTTCGTCGACCGTGATCAAACGCAGGTTCTGTCCCACCGAGGCGTTGATCCAGCGCAGAAACGGGCGCGCGGCCGGCGCGGCGGCCGGTGCGAATTGCGCAAGCACGCCGTCGATGCGCTGCGGCGGCCGCATCACGCGCTCCTTGAGCCGCGCGACCGTGGTGAACAAACGCGCCGGCGCAATCGGCTTGAGCACGTAATCGACCGCGCCGTGTTCGAAGGCCGCCACCGCGTGCTCGTCGTGCGCGGTCACGAAGACCACATGCGCACGGCCACTGGCCTGGCGCGCGACATCGATGCCATTGACGCCGGGCATGTGAATGTCGAGGAACAACACATCGGGGCGATGTTCTTCGAGCATGAGCAAGGCCTGGATGCCGTCCGCGACGCTCGCCACGATGTCGAGCTCGGGCCAGAGCGCGCCGAGTTGTTCGGTGAGCTCGTCGCGCAACGCACGCTCGTCTTCGGCGATCAACGCGGTCGGTTTCATCGCATCACGCAAGCTGGGGCAAGGTCAAACGAAGCATGGTCTGTGCGGGCTCGCGCAATTCGCTCGTCAAGGTCGCACGACCATCGTACAAGGCGTCCAGGCGCTCGCGCACATGCAGGAATTCGGGTTGATCATTGTGCACCGTGCAGCCCTGGGCGTGCATTTCGATGACGAGCGCACGTTCGTCGCGGCATTGCGCACGCACCGCGACATTCAGGCGCTTTTCAACCAGACAACGCACCATGGATTGCACCAGAGGCAGCAACAGCATGGGCGAAATGGCCGCTTGCGCGCAGGCGGCGTCGATCTCGATCTGCCAGTCGGCCGAGATGTCGCCGCGCGCATCGATCACGCCCAGATACGCCTGCACCAGCGCGAGTTCGGCGGTCAGCGTGGAACCGGCCATGTATCCGCTCGCGCGCAGGCCGGGCAAGGCCAGACGCAGGAAGGCAATCAGCCGGTCCAGCGCGCGTGCGGCGCGGGCCGCGTCATGCTCGTAGGCGGCCTCGATTTCGACCAGGGTATCGAACAGAAATTGCGGCTCGACCTGCGCCTGCATCGCCGCGAGCCGCGCCTCGACCAGGCGATGCCGCAACTCGGCACCATCGGCATCGGCACGGCTCAAGGCCGCGGCCGCATCCTGCCGCATGCGCCAGCGTTCGCCGAGCGCCACCGCCAGGGTCGCGAACATGGCGCTGGCGAGAAATTCCGCGCAGCCGAACAACCATGCCGGCGGCATTTCGACGCCCTTGGCGGCGAACGCGACACGATAGACATCGGGCAGCCCGAGCAGGTCGTGCAACAACCACGGCGTGAACACGACATCGAAGGCCAACGCTGCCGCCACCCAGGGCAACAAACGCCGCACACGTGCGCGCGGCTCGGTCAGCCCATGCGTCGCGATCATCCAGGCGATCAACACCAGGTGCGAGGTCAGCAAGGGGCCGATCAATTGCGCCACCAGCATGGCGGGCGTCTTGAGGGCGGGAACGAAATCGAACGACGACACCAGGGCCGGCGCGGCGATGATCAGCCCGGCGGCCAACGCGAACAACCACGGACCGCGCCACGCACGCCACCACGATTGCGGCGGCGCCAGCGGGCGCGCCAGCATGAGACCGGCCGATGAAACACTGTTCATGCGGCGAGCTCCAGCGGCAACTCCACACAGGCGCGCACCCCACGCGGTGCGTTCTCGGCCAGCCACAAGCGCGCGGCATTGCCGTAGCGCGCACTCAGGCGCGCCCGGGTGTTGGCCAAGCCCACGCCCGCGCCGCCGATGCCGCTGAGTCCAGCCCCGTCATCGGCGACCACGACGCGCAGACAGCCTGCCTCGGCATGTGCTTCGACGACGATCTCGCCGCCTTCAGGCAAGGTCGACAAGCCATGCTTGACCGCGTTTTCAACGAGGGTCGAAACCACCATCGTCGGCAGACTCGCGCACCGCACCTCGTCGGCAAGCTCGATGCGAAACCGCAGCCGGTCGCCCATGCGCATGCCGATGATGGTCAGATAACTGCGGACCAGTTCCAGTTCGCGCTCGACCGTCGAACCGCTCGCGCGCATCGCGGGCAAGGCGGCCTGCAAATAGGTGATCAGGCTAGACAACATCGTTCGTGCGGCGCCCGGGTCGGTGTCGTACAAGCGCTTGACGTTGGCCAGCGTATTGAACAGGAAATGCGGTTCGATCTGGGCCTGCAAGGCGGCGAGCTGCGCCTCGTCCATCTGCGCTTCCAGACGCGCCCGATCGGCGCGCACCGCGGCCATGCGCGCCTGGCTGATCATGGCGGCGCGCCGCATCCAGTACATCGCCGCCACCACGCCAGCGATCATCGCCCACAGCACGCAAACACTCGCAAGGTAGGCGATCGACTCGCCCAGACCGGCCCAGGAGCGGCCGCTGGCCACGATGCGCAGCACCACGCCCGTCACCGCGCCGAGCACCGACGCGCCACCAAGCACCACGACCGCGGCCCGCACCGACAGCGCACGCGTCTGGGCACGCTGGGCCAGGACCGCCGCGCCGATGCCGATGCTCAACCAGGCACAGGCGCCGCTGATCAAGGTCTGGCGCAAGACATACGCGGCGTCGAACCACCATTGCGAGGCGTCGTCCTTGAGCACCCAGATCAGATGCGACGACAGCACGACCACCAGACATAGATAGAACAGCGCAGCCACCGTGCGCAGATTGACGACGCGCGCGAAGGCATCGCGCGGGCGATCGGCAAACTCGGTCACGGCGAGCGGATTGGGCGTCATGCGCGGCATTTTCGGACGGCCCCGGGCGCCCCACAAGCGCGGCCCGACGAAGCCCGCGGTACGCGGCGCGAAACCGCGTGGCCGTGGAGCGAAACCGGTGGGCGCAATGGGCCTGGGCTCAGGCGTCGAGGTAGCGTGTGAAACCCGCCACCGGCTCGCGTTCGGTCGCCAGGGAGTTTTCGATGCGCGATTCATCGGCCCGACCGAGCGCCATGCCGCAGACCAGCATTTCGTTCGGCGGCAGTTCGAGATGCTCGGCGACGATGCGATGGAACCGCGTGAAGGCGGCCTGCGGGCAGGTGTCGAGTCCGTGCGCACGCGCGGCCACCATGATGTTCTGCAGGAACATGCCGTAATCGAGCCAACTGCCTTGCGCCATCACACGGTCGATGGTGAACATGAACCCGACCGGCGCATCGAAGAAAGCGTAATTGCGCCCGTGTTGTGCGTGCATCGCGGCGCGATCGGCCTTGCCGATGCCCAGAAGCTGGTAGAGGTCCCAGCCCACCTTGCGCCGCCGATCGATGAAAGGCGAGATCCATTCATGCGGGTAGTACGCGTATTCCTCGGTATGCGAGGCCGCCGCGGCCGGATCGTTGTGCGCTTCGAGGATGGCGGCGCTCAAGCGCTGCAAGGCGGCACCGGTCAGCACATGGACGCGCCAGGGCTGGGTGTTGGTGCCACTCGGCGCGCGCCGCGCCACCTCGAGAATGCGGTCGATGGTCGCGCGCGGCACCGGATCGGGCAAAAAGGCGCGCACGCTGCGGCGCGAGCCGATCGCCCATTCGACGGCAGCGAGCAGATCATCGTCAGCCAGCGCCGGGCGCGCCGGTACGGCGGTGTCGGGAGCGAGTGCGATCTGTCGTTCAGGCGTGAGGTCCATGGCGCGCCTTTCAACCGACGCAAGGTGCGGTCAAGGGCTCGAGCGCCTCGCGCAGACGCGCCGGCAGCGCGGTCGGACGGCCACCGGCACGATCGACATAGACATGCACGAAATGGCCTTGCGCGCAGGTCTGCGCTTCGTCCTCGCGGAAGATGCCGATCTCGTAACGCACGCTGCTGCTGCCGAGTTTGGCCACGCGCAAGCCGGCGGTGACGCGATCGGGAAAAGCGATCGGCGCGAAATAATTGCATTGCGTCTCGACCACCAGGCCGATGACATCGCTGCCGGCGATGTCGAGCACACCGGCGCGCACGAGGTATTCGTTGACCACGGTGTCGAACCAGCTGTAGTAGACGACGTTGTTCACATGCGCGTAGGCGTCGTTGTCCATCCAGCGCGTCGTGATCTGCGTGAAATGCGCGTAGGCCTCACGCGGCATCGGTTGCGGCTTGCTCATGCGTCTCCTTGTTGTTCGGGGTCGAGCGCATCGTGCGCGACAGCAAAAGCATACCGCCCGCCACGCGCGCGATCGATCCGGTGATTTCGCCAGATCTCGCACGCGAGCCGCACTAGCGCTGTGCAAGGCGCCGCATTTGCGCCCAAATACGGTGCAAAACACCGCAACAGCATTGAAATATGCGGTCTAAATACCCCTTATTTAATTATCAGCTATTGCGGCAGGAGCCGAAGATGCTTCGCAACCGCGCCGCGTGTGGAGGCCTCTCGTTCTGCACCGATCGCCCCTTCCGCCACCTAGAGGTCGTCCATGATTTCGTTTGCGCTCAAGCCAGGCGTTTCCGTGATGCAACGCCTGCGGATGCCGCTGAAATTTGCCATCGTCTCGCTCGCCTTCCTCCTGCCCCTGGGCTACGTCCTGTTCGTTGCCGTCAGCCAGAAAAACGACGAGATCGACTTTTCCGCCAAGGAGCGCATCGGCGTCACCCAGATCCGCCTGTTGCTGCCGGTGCTGTACGCACAGCAGGCCATGCGCACGCATCATCTCGTCGCGCTCGCCAACAAGAATGCCAACGCCCCCGGTGAAGATGGCGCTCGGGTCGACAAACTGTTCGCCGATGCCAGCGCGCAAATCAAGACCGACGGCGATCCGCTCGCCTTGTCGGACGCCTTGAACAAGACGGCGCAGGCCATCGCGCAGGCGCGCAGCGCCCAGACCGGCGATCCGATCCAGGCGCTCGACGCGGAAAGCGGCGCCAGCGCCAGCCTGCTTGCACTGATCACGCTCGCGGCCGACAACTCGAATCTCACCCTGGATCCGGATGTCGACACCTATTACCTGATGAACATGCTGACGGTGCTGCTGCCGAACACGCTCGAGCACACCACCAAGGAAGTCGCGCTCGGCGGCTATCTGGCATCGATGCGCGACGACACCGCCACCCGCCTGATGGTGTTGCACGATGCGGGCGCGCGTGCCGAGGAATACGGCGGACAGATCGAAGGCAATCTGGTCAAGGTCCGCGACGCCAACGCCGATGCCGCCAAGCGCGTCGACGCGCATGCACTGAGCCAGCTCGATCAACTCGCCAAGCGTTTCGATACCGAGTTCCCCTATGGACGACCGAGCGCCGTGCAAAGCGCCGCCTTCGTCGCCGACGGCGAAAACGTCGTGCAAACCGGCCAGGCCATGGTCGCGTCCATCGTGCCGGTGCTCGACGAATTGCTGGGCGCTCGCATCGGACGCCTCGAGACCAAACGCACGACCATGCTGGTGGTGTCCAGCCTGTCCATCCTGCTGGCGGCCTACCTGCTCACCTCGTTCTACATTTCGTCGGTCGGCGGCTTCCAGGCGATCACGCAGCGCGTCGATCGTCTCGGCACCGGCGACCTGAGCCCGTCGTGGCCGGCGCAAGGCAACGATGAACTTTCGCTCGCGATCAACACCCTGCGCGAAAGCGTCGGCAGTCTGGCCACGATCGTGAAAGGCGTGCGCAGCAATGCCGAAGACATCGCCGTGGCGACCGCGCAGATCTCCGAAGGCAACAATGATCTGGCCGCGCGTGGCGCGCGCATCGCCGCCACCGTCCAACAGACGACGGCGAGCATGGAAGCGCTCAATGCCACGGTCGCCCGCAACCTCGACGGCACGCAGCAAGCCAGCCGGTTCGCAGGCGATGCCTACCAAATCGCGCTGCGCAGCGGCGATGTGGTCTCGCAAGCGGTGCAGACCATGGATTCGATCACCGCATCGTCCAAGAAGATCGGCGACATCATCAGCGTGATCGACGGCATCGCCTTCCAGACCAACATCCTGGCGCTCAATGCAGCGGTCGAAGCGGCGCGCGCAGGCGAGCAAGGCCGCGGCTTCGCCGTGGTCGCCGCCGAGGTGCGCACGCTTGCGCAACGCAGTGCGACCGCAGCCAAGGAGATCAACGGGCTCGTGAAGCAATCGATCGGCACCGTCGATGCGGGCGCTGCGCGTGTGCACGATGCCGGACGCTCGATGAAGGATGTGGTCGCGGCGATCCAGCAGGTCACCGAGGTCATGGCGCAGATTGCTGCTGCCTCGAACTCCCAGCACGAGGAAATTCAACAGGTGCGTCGCGCCGTCATCGAGATCGACGATGCCACGCAGCAGAACTCTGCCCTGGTCGAGGAAATCTCGGCCGCCGCCACGTCGTTGCAAGAACGTGCGCATGCCTTGTCCGATTCGGTGCGCACTTTCAAGGTCGACGGCAAATCGGTCTGATCCCGCCCTCGCCCCACTTCGGGCACTGCTGCACCGTCATTTGACATTGCAGCATCATCCTGGCGCCGTGCGGCAATGCCAGCCCGGCGCCAATGCAGCATTCCGGGCCAAACAGACGCCTGGAAGCGACGCGCGCATCATCCATTTTTCATTTAAGAATCAAGGTGTTGAAATAATTCTCCAACACTGGCTCGGAGAATTTGCGGCGCCGCACAAAAAAGACTTGCACTTTCTCGAAAGCGCCCTAAAATAGGGTCTGTTGCAGCGCACAAGACAAGAGCAAAGATCGTCGTGTCCTTCGCTGAATACCGCGCAGGATTGGATGGCAAGCAGGCGTTGCCGGTAGTTGCATCACTGCGTGTTCCCCTTTCGAGTACCCCTGAGATACCAAGGAGCTTTCACATGTTTACCCCTGAGCAATTTGCCGCCGCCTACAAGTCCAACCTCGACTCGCTGTTCGCCCTGTCGGCCAAGACCTTCGAAGGCGTCGAGCGCCTCGTCGACCTGAACCTGAACGTTGCCAAGGCTTCGCTGGCCGAAACCTCGGACAAGGCCAAGGAACTGCTGAGCCTGCGCGATCCGCAAGAAGTCGTGCAATTCCAAGTGGCGCTGGCCCAGCCGACCGCCGAAAAGCTGCTCGCCTACTCGCGTCATGTCAGCGAAATCACCAACGCCGCCCGTGCGGAACTGGTGAAGTTCGCCGAAGCGCAAGTCGCCGAATCGAACAAGAAGTTCTCGTCGCTGATCGACTCGGCCTCGAAGAACGCCCCGACGGGTTCGGAATCGGGCATCGCGATCCTGAAGTCGGCCATCGCCGCCGCCAACAGCGCGTACGAATCGCTGAACAAGGCCGCCAAGCAGTTCGTGGACATCACCGAAGCCAATGTCGCCGCCGCCACCACCGCGACGGTCAAGGCTGCCGGTCAAGCCGCGAATCAAGCCGCGACGGTCACCAAGACCAAGAAGGCCGCCTGATTCCTCGGCGCCTGAATTAAAAAACGGCCGCGACGGGAAACCGTCGCGGCCGTTTTCTTTTTGGGTGGCTCAAAGCGCGTTGTCGGCTTTGCAACGCCCGCACCTGGCAGGCTTATTGCATAGCATCAAGCGGTTGTCTCCTTGGCACCAAGGATCCCTCCTTGCAAGGTGCCTTTTTACTGGCCTGACCCATCCCGGTCGGGCCATTTTTTTGCCTCAACGCCGCAATTGCTCGCCGAGCCGTGCCGGCGTCTGACGCATGCCGTCGAGCAAAGCATCGAAAGCGCGGTCGAGGATCGCCGGATCGCCTTTGACGCCGATCTCGATATGCCGGGGCATGGTGTCATCACCGACCGAGGGCAGGCTGAACACCTTGATCGGCTTGAATTGCTGCTCGATCGCTTCCATCAAGGGCGTGAGCTGGGCCTCGTACGCGTCGTAGACGATGACCGAGCGCTCGCGCTGCACCTGGCGATGGAAAAGGTTCTTGTACTTGGTGTCGAGCACCCATTCGATCATCGGCCAGGCCATGACGGGAAAGCCCGGCACGAAATAATGCTGGCCCACCGAAAAGCCGGGAATCTTGTTGAATGGATTGGGAATCAACTCGGCGCCATGCGGCAGATCGGCCATGGTCAGGCGTTGCTGGTTCTCGGGCGCATGCATGTCCACGGGCGTCGGCTGGCCTTGGCCGTGGGCGATGTCGTTGACGCGCTCCTCGATGATGCGTGCTGCCTCTTTGTGGCGCACGAGAGGCACCTCGGCGGCGATGGCCGCGGCCTGCCGGGTGTGGTCGTCGGGCGTGCCGCCGATGCCGCCGGTGCAAAACACGACATCGTTGCTGTTCATCGACTCCTTGAGGAAGGCGGCGATGGCGCTGCGGTCATCGGGCAGGTAATGCGCCCAGGCGAGGTTCAAGCCCCGGTTGGCCAACAGGCCGATGACCTTGGACAAATGCTTGTCCTCGCGCTTTCCGGAAAGGATTTCATCGCCGATGATGATCAGTCCGACACTCATGACAGCCCTGCCTTCTCAACCGGGGCGTCCGCGCGCAACCGGGCCAAGGCGTCGAGGCCGAAATGCGCGAACACCAACGACGAATAGGTGAAGATCAAAACGTACAGCCACAAGGTGACGATGGCAAACACCGGCGCGAACACCACCGTGATGACCGCGCCGCCGACCCAGATCAGGGTCGGCACCACGCCCAGCGCCGCGACCAGGATGCCGATCGCCAGCAAAGCGCCACGATGCCGCCGGATGATGTCCCGGCGTTCTTCCGGCAAGGCATGGGCGGCCAAGGCGTCGAACAACATGACCCGGTAGTTCAGCCAGCCCCACAACAGCATCGGCACGATCAGATTGAGCGGCGGCAACAGCCACAACGGCAAGGTCAGGATCCAAGCCAGCATGAACACCACCGAAGCGCCCAGCGCGTTGCCGACGCTGGCAAAAAAGCCGCCACCCGGCCGCGCCTGAACTGGGGGATACGCGCGCGACACAGGCGGGACCGCGATCGGGGCGCCGATCA
>CAXBRX010000044.1:0-13536 GCA_963977835.1 uncultured Derxia sp. | reverse complement strand
GCCGACGGTCGAGGTGTTGGAGGTTGGGCATTTGAGCGCGAACACTAGCTTCTTGGCGTCGTACGACACCTCGGGGTCCGAGACGTCACCCTTGCCTTGCGTGATCGCCGCCGTGATGTTGTGCTCGGGCGCGCTGGCCGACGATTTCTCACGGATCATCAGATCGCCGCCCGGCGCGAACGGCGCGCTGTTGGTCGGGTTCATCGTGATCGTGTTCGAGCGCTGCACGTAGGCGATCGGCACATCGCCATTGACGGCCACGGTGTCCGAGCTGCTGCTGTTGCTCAGACAGCCCGTCACGACCAGAGCGCTGAGCGCGGCCAGGCCGATCGGTGCGCCGATGCGCCCTTGCAGGGCCTTCTTGATCGTCGGAGCAAGATTCGATGCGTTCATTGCTGTGTCTCCCCAGCGGCTGCCGGATTGCCTGACTGCAATCCGGACGAGTAATGCAACGCGCCCACAGCATCGACGACGATCGCGTCGACACCGGGCATGGATTCAACGAATTGCAGTCCGCGCTCGACGCCGAGCACGAACACGCTTTTGGAAACGCCTTCGCTGGTCAGCGCGTCGGGCGCAAGAATGGTCACGCTATGGATCGCGCTCGGCGAATGGCCGGTGCGCGGATCGAGGATGTGATGGCAGCGCACGCCGTCGCGCTCGAAATAGCGCTCGTAATCGCCCGAGGTCGAGATCGCGACGTCTTGCAAAGGCAGGACAGCGATCATCTCGCCTGCGCGGCGCGGATGACGGATGCCGATGGTCCACGGACGGCCGCACCGGTCGCCGATCACGCGGCTGTCGCCACCGGCGCTCACAGTCGCATGCGCGATGCCATGGTGAGAAAGAATGCGTGCGGCCTGATCGACCGCGTAACCCTTGGCGAAACCGCCCAGATCGATGCGCACGCCGGGCTTGGCGAACGCGACCGTGCCGGCTTCCATGTCGAGGATCACATTGACATGGCCGACCGCCTCGCGCGCACGTACCAGCGCCGCCTCGTCGGGCGCGATGCCGCGCCGGTAATCGTACAAATGGCCGACGCTCGCAAAGGTGATGTCGAAAGCACCCTCAGAGCGGCGCGAGAACGCGAGCGCGCGTTCGATCAGCCGGAACAGTTCGGCGCCGATCGCCACCGGCGCGCGCGCCGCCTCGCGATTGATGCGCGCCAGATCAGAAGCTTCGTCGAACGCGTTCATGCTGCGCTCGATGCGGCGCATCTCGACCATCACGGCGTCGAGCGCGGCCTGCGCCTGATCAGCCGTGGCAGCCCACAGCTCGGCCCGGATCGCCGTCGCCATCATGGTTTCTTCGCGCACGTACCACGCGGCCGACGATTCGCCTATCGGCGGATTCGCCCTGCGTTTCAGTACGTGACCGAGTGCACCTAGCATGAAGACTCCGAGGACCGCTTCGAAACCAACTGTGAACTTGAAGGTTCATCGCCAGTCGCAGGTCATGACGATGAAATGGATGGGGGCGCAGTCGCGCACCGCGCATCGCGCGCCCGTCGGATCGGGCAGCGCACATGGAGGGAACGCTGCCTGACGACCGGCCGGGTGCGCGATGCGTTGCGCACGATTGCGGGTGCCATTAGAGCAATGAACGTCAGCGGCGCGGGTAACCGTTTTGACCCGGGAAGCACGGGGTCTCGCCCTGGTAAACCTCATTAGCCCCGGCTAATGGTTCTTCTAAGACATCGCCCGCGTGGCGGGGCGTGTACGGGGGCTGGCTGCGGGGGCCGACACTGGATTGGCGGCGACGCAGCCACGATGGACGGCGCGGTCCCCATGGGCGCGCGTGGCACAAACCACTAGGAATGCGGCGGGAGCGTCAAACCGGGGTTTTGGGGCTTCGCCCCCCTGCGGATGTGAAATTGTTCACACCGCATCAGGGCGACAGATGTGAAATCTGTCACATCTGGAAACACGCTGCTGAACAAACCGGCTCGACGCGGATTCGCGCCGAGCCGGTCGTCGAAGCATCAGGCGAGCGCCTGTTTCATCGAGGTGGCGAGCGGGGTCGTCGGGCGCCCGATCAAGCGGCTGAGCTGCTTGCCGCCGTCGTACAAACCGCCTTTGGAGGCGCCGACATCCGAATCGGCGAGCAGATCGGCGAGCGGTTCGGGCAAGCCGGCACCCAACAAAGCCTGGCGATATTCGGCTTGCGGCAGGTTGACGTAAGGCACGGTCTTGCCGCTCTGGCGCGAAAGTTCCGCAGCAAATTCACTCAAGGTGTAAGCCGCATCGCCTGCGAGTTCGTAGGTCTTGCCGGCCTGCCCATCCTGGGTGAGCACCGTCGCCGCGGCCTCGGCGTAATCGGCGCGCGCGGCCGACGCGATGCGCCCTTCGCCCGCGCTGCCGATGAAGGCGCCGTGCTGCAAGGCCGGTTGGATGCTGGCCAGATAATTTTCGTTGTACCAGCCGTTGCGCAGAAAGACGTAGGGCAACCCGGCAGCCTTGATGTATGCCTCGGTCGCTTTGTGATCGGCCGAAAGTCCGAGCGGTGAAGTATCGGCATGCAGCAAGCTGGTGTAGGCCAGCAAGGACACGCCGGCACGCTTGGCCGCATCGACGACATTGCGATGCTGCGCATCGCGCTGCCCGATCTCGCTCGACGAAATCAGCAAGACCTTGGTCGCGCCCTTGAAAGCGGCGTCCAGCGTCGCGGGCTGGGTGTAATCGGCCTGGCGGACCTGCACGCCCAGCGCGGCCAGATCGGCCGCACGCGCCGGTTGCCGAACCGCCGCGACGATTTGCGCCGCCGGCACTTTGCCGAGCAAGGATTGGATGACGAGGCGGCCCAATTGGCCGGTGGCACCGGTGATGACGATCATGTTGTTCGACTCCAGAGCTTCGTTGTTGACGGAAACTGGAGAATATCGATTACACTCACTTTTCGTAAGTACGCACCAAAAGGTTAGTGATGAAACCCAAACGCGGCAGCAGTGCCGATTCCACGGCCGCCCCCGGCGAAACCCCTCGTACGCTGAAACTCAAAGCGGCGATGGCCCGCGGCGATCTGTTCGCCCAGCAATGCCCGTCGCGCGAAGTGCTCAAGCACGTCACGAGTCGTTGGGGCGTGCTGGTGCTGGTGGCCTTGCTCGACGGCACGCTGCGCTTCAGCGATCTGCGCCGCCGGATCGGGGGCGTCAGCGAAAAGATGCTGGCCCAGACACTGCAATGGCTCGAAGGCGATGGCTTCGTGCTGCGCACCGCGTATCCGGTGGTGCCGCCGCATGTCGAATACTCGCTGACACCGCTGGGCCGCGAAGTGGGTGAGCGTGTGGAAGGACTGGCCGATTGGATCGAACTCAATCTGGGCAGCATCCTCAAACACCGCGGACAAGACGGCGCACACGCGCTCAGACAGTGAGGCTCGCCTGGCAGCGTCCATGCGCGGCAGCCTCGTCGAGCACCGTCAGCAGACGCGCCAATTCGATCGGCTTGGTCAGATACTCGAACATGCCGGCCTCGCGTGCGCGTGCCACGCTGTCCGTCATCGCATCGCCCGACAACGCCACCACCGGCACCTGGGCGCCATGCACCGTGGCACGGGCCGCACGCAACAGTCCGAGGCCGTCGATGTCGCCGAGGTTCATGTCGGTCAACAACACATCGCAAGCGTGATCGCGCAAATACGCGAGCGCTTGCGCACCGCTGGCCGCATGCACATAACGCACATCGGGCCGGCTGCAGGCAAGCAGGCCCGACACGAGTTCGGTGTTGACCGGATCATCCTCGACATGCAGCACGCAATAACCGAGTTGCTGCGCTGACGACGCTTCCACGCCCGCCGGAGCCGGCGCGGCGACTTGCGCTTCGGGCGATTCGGCGCGCGGCAGCGCGAGCGTCGCACGGGTGCCCATACCCACCGCGCTTTCGATGATCAAATCGCCGTGCATCGCCTGCGCAAGACTGCGCGACAAGGCGAGCCCGAGGCCCGAGCCTTCGATCCCGGTTTGCTCCGCGCCCAGACGGTTGAACGGTTCGCAGATGTGTTCGAGTTGTTCCGCCGACAGTCCGACCCCGGTGTCGACGACGCACAAATGCACCTGGGTGTCGGTCTGCCGCAATTCGAGCGACACCGCACCATCGACGCGGTTGTACTTAATTGCATTGCTGAGCAGGTTGACGAGGATCTGGCGCACCCGCATCGGGTCGGCCTTGACCCAGGCGTTGACGCACATCTGTTCTTCCTCGATCTCGCTCCAAAGCAAGGTCTGGGTGCCGTCGTAGCGCGGCGAACGCAGGCTCACATTCTTCGCGCGCGCCATCGGCAGCACGAGCGTGATCGCCTGCGGCCATTCCTCGCCGATGTCGAACACGCGCGACTCGATGTGGATGCCGCCCAGATCGAGCTTGGACAAGTCCATCAGATCATTGACCATGCCGAGCAAATGCTGGCCGGCGATTTCGATGCGCTCGATCGCACGTTGTTGACCGGGCGTCATCGGTTCGCCCTGACGATGCAGCAATTGGGTGAACCCGAGCACCGCATTGAGCGGCGTGCGCAATTCATGACTCATGCGCGACAGAAAGCGCCGCCGTTCGCTCGCCTGCATCTCCAGCGCCAGATTGCGGCGCCGCGCAGCTTCGGCATCGATCTCGTCGCTGATGTCTTGCATGGCGATTGCCACCAGGCGCCCCGCCGGCCCTTGCACCAGTCCGAGCGAGGCGCGCATCGGGAACACCTGCCCGTTTTCGCGCCGGCCTTCGAGCAGGCGCGTGCACGGCTCGCCGCGCGTTCCGGCAGCGCGAAGATGCGCATCGACATGGTTGATCAATTCCAGTCCCGTGCAGTCGCTCAGGAATCGATCGATCGATTCTCCCGCCGCTTCGTGGGCGCGGCAGCCGAAGATCCGCTCGGCCCCGATGTTGAACATCGCGATGCGTGTGTGCTCGTCGAGCAGGATCAGCGCTTCGCCGATCGCATCGACGACCGTGGACAGCAAACGGCGGTCGCGCTCCGCACTCGTGCGCAGACGTACCTCCGTGCTGCAATCGGTGAAGCTCACCACGGCACCGACGATGGATTCGTTGTTCACGCCACGAATCGGACTCGCGCGATACCAGACCTGCAATGGCGTGCCGTCGCGCCGCCAGAACACATCGCGGATGCCTTCGAGCGATTGCTCACCGCGCAATGCGCGCCGCGCAGCGCACTCGAACATCGCATGCGTGTGCTCATTGCGACCCGCGTTGCAATGGATCAGATGATGCATGTTGCGCCCGAGCAATTGATCCTCGCCCTCGTAGCCGAGCAGGAACAACGCGCGTGCGTTGATGAAAGTGCAGGCCCCCGATGCATCGACGCCATAGATGCCCTCGGCCGTCGCGTCGAGCACGCGCGCCAGCCGCTCGCTGCGCTCGCGGATCGTGCGCTGCGCCGCCAGTCCCGCGCTGCGATCGCGCACGATCATCACGAAATGCCGTTCCTCTTCGACCCAGGCCAGCGTGACCCGCACCGGCACATCGCCCGAGACCGTGCGATGGCTGGTATCGAAACGCCTCACGCCATTGAGCTGCGCCGCGGTCAGATGGCCTTCGCTGATCTCGCATGGATCGACCGCGCTCAAAGCGCAGACATTGCGGTCGAGCAAGGAGTCGCGCGTATGCCCGGTCAACACGCAATAGGCAATGTTGACGTTCCTGATGCGCCCGCCCGCATCGAGCACCAGATAGCCTTCGCCCGCGCGATTGAGCGCATGCTCGGCCAGGCGAGCTCTTTCGGTCAGGTGGCGGTCGATGCGCAACACGACCACGCCGAACCCCAGACCGATCAGCACCGAGAGCATCGTCCCCCACTGTCGATGCCATTCGCCGATCATCGATGAACCGAAATGCTCGGCCACCGCCGCGGAAATCAATGCCGCGAGCATCGTCAGCGCCAGCATGGCGCGCCGCGCGTGAAGGACACCCGCAGTGCCCCCCGGCGTCGAGAGGTCTGCGGGGCCAGACAGCCCTAGCCGTGCAAGCACCGCGCGCAGGCCGCGCCGCGCCCATGCGGCGGCACCGCCCGTATCGTGGGAGGAAGTCATTGCAATCCCAGTTGTGGCCCGCGGCGCAGACCGCGCCGCGGGTCTTTCGGTCAATGCAGCGTCACGTCGAGCGACAGGCCAATATCGGAAGCGGCGATCAGCCGTTCGATATTGAGGAGAATGAGCATCCGATCCTCGGACGCCGCCTCCTCGGCGCCGCGCTGGCCGCCTTCCTTGAGCGTGCCGATGCCGACGATGACGCCTGCATCGACCGCGTTGTTGAACTCCGGCGCCGGACGGATCTGGCCGGGTTCGAGGCGCAGCACATCGCGCACCGAATCGACCACGATGCCCACCACGCGGTGCGCAACACTCAACACGATCACGACCGTGAACTCGTTGTACTCGGCATGCTCGAGCGCGAGCTTCAGGCGCAGATCGACGATCGGCACGATCACGCCGCGCAGGTTCACCACGCCCTTGATGTAAGCCGGCGCATTCGCGATGCGCGTGGGCTGGGTGTAGGAACGGATCTCCTGCACTTTCAGGATCTCGATGCCGTATTCCTCGGCACCGAGACGAAAGCTCAGAAACTCGCCGCCCGTATGGGTGAACGGCACGGCGTCGCCGGATTCCGCCGCTGGCGCTTGCGTCTGGGCTTGCGCCGACGCGTTGGCCGCGCGCGTCAGCGCCTGCTCGGCGGCCTCGATGGCCGCTGCGGCGGGTACAGGGGTGGGGGCGCCGCTCACCGCGGCTTCATGGGTTTGAACGATGGTGTCCATGTCTGGTCCTCTAGGCTTGGTTGACCCGCGTTCAAAAGGTTTCCCACTCGCTGGCCTCTTCGGCCTGGGCGAGCTTGGGTTCCCGGGCAGCGGCCGGCGCTTTGGCCTTGGCCTTGCGCGGTGTGGCCGTCGTGTGCGCCAGCTTGTGGATCGACGTGCTCACCTGGTTCTTGGCCACGGTTGCCGTGCTCGGTTCGGCACGCGTGAGGGCCAGGCTCGGCCCGCCCGCGGCGAGTTTGAACACGCTGACGGCTTCGAGCAGTTGTCCGGCCTGATGCTTGAGGCTGTCGGCCGCGGCCGCGCTTTCTTCGACCAAGGCAGCGTTTTGCTGCGTGACCTGATCGAGCTGGGTCACCGCATCACCGACCTGATTGATGCCGGACGTTTGCTCACTCGTCGCGCTCGAAATCTCGCCGATCAGACGGTTCACGCGTTGCACCTGACTGACGATCTCTTCCATCGATTTGCCGGCGTCGTTGACTTGACGCGAGCCCGCATCGACCTTCTCGACGCTGTCGCTGATGAGCAGTTTGATTTCCTTGGCGGCACCGGCCGAGCGTTGCGCAAGCGCACGCACTTCGCTGGCGACCACCGCAAACCCGCGGCCCTGCTCGCCTGCACGCGCGGCTTCGACCGCGGCGTTGAGCGCGAGGATGTTGGTCTGGAAGGCGATGCCGTCGATCACGCCGATGATGTCGGCGATCTTCTTGGACGATTGCGAGATGCCGTCCATGGTCTCGATGACTTGCTGCACGACGGCGCCGCCGTTGGCTGCGGCCTTGGCGGCGGCATCGGCAAGCTCGCTGGCCTGATGCGCGGTCTCGGCGTTGGTCTTGACGGTGCTGGTGAGCTGCTCCATCGACGCAGCGGTTTCTTCGAGGTTGCTGGCCTGCTCTTCGGTGCGTTGCGACAGATCGACGGTGCCGGCGGCGATCTGGGTCGAACCGGTGGCGATGCTGTCGCTGCTTTGGCGGACCTTGGACACGACGGCGACCAGGCCTTCGTTCATGTGCTTGAGTGCTTGCAGCAATTGCGCGGTTTCATCCGCGCCGCGCACATCGATGCGCGCGGTCAGATCGCCTTCGGCCACGGTCGACGCCACTTGCACGGCCTGCTGGATCGGCACCACGATCGAACGCGTGATCACCACCGCAGCACCGATGCCTAGGCCCAGGGCCGCGATGACGAGGACGATCAAGGTCAGCTTGGCCTGAGAATAGACGGCTTGTGCGTGCACGTTCTGGGCTTCTGAGGCCGCGGAGTTTGCGTCGCCCCATTTCACCACCGCTTTGTCAGCAGCTTGGTAAGCCGCCGACGATGTGGTCGTGGTCATCCGCTCGGCTTCGGCGGCCTTGGAGCGATCGGTGACCGCCGCGCGGGAAACGGTGCGCACCTTTTCCCATTCCGCGTAATAACCGTCGATCGCAGCACGGACCTCATCCAATGCTCGCCGCTCCGAATCGTCGTGCACCAGATTCTTCGCTGCAAGATCGATTGCGGTGGCGATAGCCGCCTGATACGACTTGATTTGAGCCTCTGAATCGTCCTTGGCCGAGGTTTCGAAACTTACGATGTGCCGATACTCCCAGCGCCGGATATTGGCAAGATTCAGCGCCACCTGCCCCTGTATCTTGAACGAAGGCACGAGATCCTTCGAAAAAACCGCGGTGTCTGCGGCCAAATTGCCCGACTGCCAGAACGAGGCCGCAGCCATCATTAGCAACAGGACCAAAACGATTGAAAAGCCGACAGACAGCCGAAAACCTATCCTCATGTTCGAAAGCATGTTTTTTACTCCGCGTTCAGATTGGCATCCAAGCCACGGCAGCTTTTATGGAGGAGCGTTGAATCGGCGCTGTCGCAGCATCAAGGCCAACAAGCGACCGTATCGCATGCATCGGTGCGTTGGCGGGCGAATTGTTTTCCTCGCACTGCAGCGCAAACGTAAAAGTAGGGACTTCCCAACCGCCCAATTCAACTCACCGGCTCGAATCTTGACTGTGGGCGCATCAATTTGACGCTTTGCGCAATCTCATCGGGTGGACAAGCGTTCGCGCAACCCATGAAATACCTAATCCGCACAGGATGCGCTAGCTCGGAAACTCCAGCGCGCAATCGCGGTTCAAAGAACCGCGATGACTCGAAAAGCCGTTCAATAACCGCGCGCCGGCCAAGAGACTGAACCCGCGCCGAGCACCCCAAAATCAGCAGTCGCCGTAACGCCAGCGCAGTGGCGCGTTCACTCTTCGCGTCATCGACGCTAGGCCGCATCCGATAGCGAAGGACAGGTCCATTCCATCCATGAGCCGAAGCCGTAGGTCGTCCGTGCCACGACTTTTCAGACCCATTGAAGTCGCGGAGCAATTGCTATTGGAAGCGCGCGAGCAGATCGTGGCCGAATCCCATCATCCGAACCTGCTCGACAACCTCGATGCAGCGGAAGAGATATTCGTGCTCAATGGCCGACTTGATCGCCTACACCGAATTGCAGAATACAGACCGCTCGCAATGCTGGCGCGCGGCGATCATGCTTCAGCGGTGGCGAATTCGTTGGCAACCTACAGCAACACGTCGCTACCGGTCACCACTCGGCTGCGCGCCGGCATGACCGTGCTATTGGCACTCGGAACGTCGGATGATCGAAAGGCAGCCGCCTCGCACATCCTCGGCTACGCGCAAATGGCCGATCGACTCGAACTTGATGAAGCAGCCCTCTGCATCCATGCGGCGCTGGCGCGCTGCCGCATAAGTGTTGTCTTGGCTGAGGCTGGTTTGCCCACCGTATCAAGCAGCGCCATCGGACCGCACCCGACTCGAACGTTCGAATCCGTGCGACGAGTTGCCGACGATCTCGTGCAAGATCTCGACCAGAAGGCGCGCAAACTAGGAACGGTCGAACTCAGTGACCCCATGGTGCCGCTGACCCTTGCCTACCTGCGATGCATCGCCACGAGGTCACTCGACGTTGGGCTCGTCTTCGCTCAAGCGCGCCTTGCCTGCGGACTGAACCATCCAACCACGGCATTGATCTTCGAAGGACATGCGCATCTGTTCCGCGGCGATTACGACCGCGCAGGCACCGTACTGCGCGCAGCCGTCGAACAAGCCAAAAGCGGTGCCGTTTTGCATCTACAGGCTTCGGCGCATTTTCATCTTGCCCAGGCGCTTGCCCGTCAGGGCAACACCGACAAGGCATGGTCGCATGTCGTCGCGTACTGCGACATTCTGCATGTGAAACTGTCGCGCTTCGTGTTGCGCATGACCTCGATCGTGCATCAAACCAGCGATCGCGACGCGCAGCGTGAGCCTTCCCCCGCGCTCGAACCCGCGGTGGCAAGGAAAGTGCAATCAGAACCCCCCTATCTCCGGCGCGCCCGACGGTTCATCGAGAGCAATCTGCGCCAGGATCTGAGCATCGAAATGATCGTGGACGCATCAGGGGTGAGTCGTCGTTCGCTAGAACTGGCGTTCCGCACGTTTCGCGACACCGGCCCAATCGCCTATTTGCGCCAAACTCGACTCAAACGCGCACACAAGTTGCTGACAAGCACCGAGTTAAGTATCAGCAAAATCCGAGAGGAAGTCGGCTACCGCAACGCCTCGATGTTCTCCCGTGATTTCCGCAGTCACTTCGGCTATCCGCCACTGGCCGCACGACGCAACGCGCGTCTGACCTCGGAGTAATCACCATCAAAATGGCGTGCCATCGGCATTGAGCGTCTCGCCCTTGCGCTCGACGATGAGGCCGTAAGCATGCGGCTGGCGGTGCGCGTCGAAATTGAAAGTCGTGCGTTTGTAGACCGCGCAAAAATCGAGATCGCAACGCGCGATCGCCATTTCGTCGTCTTTGGTCAGGCAACGCGCCACGACCTCGCCTGACGGTGCAACCAGGCAACTGCCCGCGATGCTGTCGACGCCCTCCTCGACGCCGCCCTTGGCCACGCCCGCGACCCAGCAACCGTTCTGGTAGGCGCCGGCCTGCATCGACAATTCGTTGTGGAACAAGGAAAGATCGTCGTGCAGCGGGGCGGGTGCGTTGTGCACCGGCGTGTTGTAGCCGATGAGCACGAGTTCTGCGCCTTGCAGCGCCATGACGCGATAGGTCTCGGCCCAGCGCCGGTCGTTGCAGATCGCCATGCCGACGACACCGCCAAATGCCTGTGTGACGCCAAAGCCGGGCCCGGGCGTGAAGTAGCGCTTTTCGAGGTGCTGAAAGCGCCGCCAGGGTTCGTACTCGGCATGCCCGGGCAGATGCACCTTGCGATACTTGCCGATGATCTTGCCCGTGCGGTCGACAAGGATGGAGGTGTTGTAGCGGACCAGGCCGCCGTTCTCGTTCGCAAGTTCGGCATAGCCGAGGTAAAAGCCCACGCCGAGCTGCTGCGCCAACTCGAACAACGGACGCGTTTCGGCGCTCGGCATTTCGCGCTCGAAATACCGGTGCAAAGCCGCTTCGTCTTCGATGTACCAGCGCGGAAAGAAAGTGGTCAGCGCCAATTCCGGATAGACGATCAGATGCGCGCCCATCGCATGGGCTTCGCGCATCAATTCGCACAAACGTTTGACCACCTGCGTGCGCGAGTCGGTGCGCTGCACCGGCCCCAGTTGGCCCAGCGCGAGGTTGACGTATCGAGACATGCAAGACTCCAGAGAAAACGTTGTTCAAACCGGCCGATCGGCCAGTTGCCGCACGACCTCGAGCAGCACTTGCGCGCCGTGCACCAGATCGTCGGGATGGGTGTGCTCGCGCACGTTGTGGCTCAGGCCGCCGACACTCGGCACGAAGATCATCGCGGCCGGGCAGACGCGTGCGAGCATTTGCGCGTCATGGCCGGCGCCGCTCGGCATGCGCTGGTAACGCAGACCGAGCGCCTGGGTGTGGGTCTCGACCAGATCGACCAAGGCCGCGTCGAAGGCGACCGGATCGAAACGCGCCAGACTGCGCCGTTCGCACTTCAAGCCTTCGGCGCGTGCGGCGTCCTCGGCGAAGGCAAACAAGGCCTGCTCGGCCTGCGCCAGCACCGCGCCATCGGTGTTGCGCAAATCGACCGTGAGCACCGCGCGGTTCGCGATCACATTGACGAGGTTGGGCGTGAGTTCCAGCGCGCCGACGGTGGCGAGTTGCCGCCCGCCCAAACGCTCGGCCAACTCGCGCGCGAACACCGCGATGCGTGCGGCCACGAGGCCGGCGTCATGGCGCAATTCCATCGGCGTCGTTCCGGCATGGTTCGACACGCCGGTGAGCGTGAATTCGGTCCAGGAAATGCCTTGCACGCCTTCGACGACACCGATCTGCAGCCCGCGCTGATCGAGCACCGGCCCTTGTTCGATGTGCAACTCGACATACGCATCGACCTCGGGCGCACCCACTGCAGCCGAGCCGCGCGCACCGATGCGTTTCAGTTCATCGCCGAGCACGGCGCCGTCGATCGCTTTCGTCGCCAACGCAGCTTCCAATGGCAAGCCGCCCACATAGACGAGGCTGCCCAGCATGTCGGGCTGGAAGCGCGCGCCTTCTTCGTTGGTGAAGAAAGCGACTGCCAACGGGCGCTTTGTGCGCACGCCGGCAGCGCGCAAAGCGGCAACCACCTCTAGCCCGGCCAGCACACCGTAATTGCCGTCGTACAAGCCGCCGGTGCGCACAGTGTCGATGTGCGAACCCATCATGACCGGCGGCGCATCGATCTCGCCCGGATACACGCCGATGCCGTTGCCGATCGCATCGACGCTCACCTGCATGCCGAGTTCGCGCATGCGCGCCAGCGTCCATTCGCGCCCCGCGCGATCGGCATCGGTCAGCGCGAGCCGGCACACGCCGCCGCCTTCGAGCGCGCCGATGCGGCCCAGGGCTTGCAGGCTCGCGAGCAGGCGCGCGCCGTCGATCCGTACCGCTGGGGCAGTCATGCGCCGGCTCCCGCGCGCACCGCGGCCGCGCTTGCGCCCACCAATTGCGCGTACAGCGCCGGATCGGTATCGGCCTCGCTGCCGAAGAACAGCAAGCGGCTGTCGGCAGCGAGCCCGAGGGCGGCGCGCGCATCGGCGTCCTGCATTGCGCCCACCGCGGCGGCGAGGCCGGCCACAGCCGATTCGCCCGCGACGATGGCCGGGTCGCCAGGCAATGGACGCGCGAGCTGCCGCATCAACGCAACCGCCGCTGCATCCGGCACGCTGCAAAACGCATCGGCACCGTGCGCAAGAATCTCCCAGGCCAACAAAGACACCTCTCCGCAGGCCAGGCCGGCCATCAGCGTGTCGAGCTCTCCGGTGACGGCCACCGGATGCCCGGCGCGCGCGCTCACGAGCAGGCATGCGGCAGGCTCAGGCTCGACCACCACGAAGACCGGCCGGCGCGCGGCGTCGCGCTCCCAGAAATACGCGCAGACCGCCGCAGCAAAGCCGCCGACACCGGCCTGCACGAACACATGCGTCGGCCATTCGGGCAAGGCCGCGACCGCTTCATGCACCATCAGTTGATAGCCCTGCATGACATCGCGCGGCACCTCCATGTACCCGGGATAGGACGTATCGGAGATGACGAACCAGGCTTGCGCGCGCGCATCGGCATCGGCCTGCTGAACCGATTGATCGTAATTGCCGCTGGTGCGCACCACGCGCGCGCCATAGGCTTCGATCGCGGCGCGCCGGCCTTCGCTGACGGTGGCATGGATGTAGATGACGCAAGCGCAGCCGAACATTTGCGCGCCCCAGGCGACCGAGCGGCCATGGTTGCCATCGGTCGCACAAGTCACGGTGATCGCGGCCGCAGCGGCGCGC
>CAXBRX010000043.1:0-13723 GCA_963977835.1 uncultured Derxia sp. | reverse complement strand
TGTGTGCTCGAACAAATGCTGCCGCTGGCCTTCGAGGTCTCGGTGGTCTGCGCGCGTTCGCACGACGGCGAGGTGGTCGCCTATCCGGTGGCCGAGAACGAACATCGCGATGGCATCCTGGCGGTCTCGGTGGTGCCCAGCCCGCGCGCGTCGGCGCAACAGGCGGCGCTCGCCGCCGCGCATGCCGAGCGCATCGCCGAGCAACTGGGCTATGTCGGCGTGTTGTGCGTCGAATTCTTCGTGCTCGCCGATGGCCGGTTGATCGTCAATGAAATGGCGCCGCGCCCGCACAACTCGGGGCATTACAGCATCGACGCCTGTTATGTGAGCCAGTTTGAACAACAAGCGCGCGCACTCGCGGGCCTGCCCTTGGGCGAGCCGCATCAGCACAGCCCGGCGGTGATGCTCAACCTGCTCGGCGATGTCTGGTTCGACGCGCAAGGCCGACGCCGCGAGCCCGATTGGGCCGGCGTGCTCGCGCTCACGGGCGCCAAGCTGCATTTGTACGGCAAGACCGAGCCGCGCATGGGCCGCAAGATGGGCCATGTGACTTGCGTGGCCGCCACGTCTGCCGAGGCGATCGCACTCGCGCGCGAGGTGTGTGCGGTGCTGGGCATCGCGGTCTGAGGCCGGACGCAAGCGCCATGGCGCAGATCGTCGCCGCCACACCCGCAGGCATCGCGCAGGCCGCGGCACGCCTGCGTGCGGGTGAGTTGGTCGCGATGCCGACCGAAACCGTCTACGGCCTCGCCGGCAATGCCGACGACCCGCAGGCGGTGGCCAAAATCTTTTCGACCAAAGGCCGGCCGGCCGATCATCCGCTCATCGTGCATGTGCTCGGCGCCGATGATCTGCCGCGTTGGGCCGAGCGCATTCCCGCGGCGGCAAAGGCCTTGGCGAACGCGTTCTGGCCCGGACCTTTGACGATGATCCTGCCGCGCGCGGCGGGTGTGCATGACCTCGTCACCGGCGGTCAGGCCAGCGTCGGTTTGCGCTGCCCCAGCCATCCGGTCGCACGCGCCTTGTTGCAAGCCTTCGGCGGCGCGGTCGCGGCGCCCTCGGCCAATAAATTCGGGCGCATCAGCCCAACCCGCGCCGCTCATGTCGCGGCCGATTACCCCGACCAAGATCTGCTCGTGCTCGATGGCGGCGAAGCCGAAGTCGGCGTCGAATCGACCATCGTCGATCTGTCGCGCATCGATGAAGCCGGCGCGGTCTTGTTGCGCCCCGGTGCGATCACGCCGGCGCAGATCGAGTCGGTGATCGGCCTGCCGGTGCGTGCGCCCGATGCCGCCGCGCCGCGCGCGTCGGGCACGCTCGCTTCGCATTACGCGCCACGCAAACCGCTCACGCTCGTCGATGCCGCGCAAATCGCGCAATGCGATGGCCCGACCGCGGCGCGCACCGCCGTGCTCGCCTTCGCCCCCGGCGCGCAAGCCTGGGCCTGGCAACAAACGGCCCCGCGCGACGCGCACGCCTATGCCCATGGCCTGTATGCCTGGCTGCGTGCGATGGACGCGTCGGATGCGACGCAACTCTGGGTCGGACGCATCCCCGACGACGACGCCTGGGCCGCGGTACGCGATCGTTTGTCGCGGGCCGCGTACTCGTTGCGCGCCGACTAGCGCCTTTGTGCCTCTTCACGCGGCCGCGAACGCGGGATACCGTCGCGGCCTGCGCTTTGGATCAATACCGGGTCTGCATGGACCGGCTACAAGATCCAGGCCTTCCACGCTTCGCAATGAAAGTGCCGTCTCGATGATTACGATTTATCAGCTCAAACCGCGGTTCCAGGCCTTGTTGCGGCCCTTGGTGCGCAAACTCGCCGACGCCGGCGTGACGGCCAACATGGTCACCTTCCTCGCGATGGCGATCTCGATCGCATTGGGCGTTCTGCTCTTGCTGTTCGGCGCCGCGCAACATGCCTGGTTTCTGGCCTTGCCGGTCTGGATGTTTCTGCGCATGGCGCTCAATGCGATCGACGGCATGCTCGCGCGCGAGTTCGGCCAAAAATCTGCGCTCGGCGCTTATCTCAACGAACTCTCCGATGTGGTCTCCGACGCGGCGCTCTACCTGCCTTTCGTCTTCATCGCGCCCTTCGGCTGGCCGAGCGTCGGCGGGCTGATCTTCCTCGCGGCGGTTTCGGAAATGGCCGGCGCGCTCGGCCCCATGATCGGCGCACCGCGCCAGTACGACGGCCCGGTCGGCAAGAGCGACCGCGCCTTCCTGTTCGGCGCGCTCGGGCTGTGGGTCGGACTGAATCTGCCTCTGCCCGACTGGACTGCCTGGCTCATGGTCGCAGCTTGTGCCGGCATCGTGCTCAACATCTTCAATCGCATCCGCAGCGGCCTCGCGGCCGTTCGTCCCTCATGACCCGTACCCCTGAAGAACACCGCTTCTCCACCCACGACGGCGAACAACTCTTCTATCGGCGTTGGCCCGCCACGGGAACGCGGCGCGGCGCTGTCGTGATGTTCCATCGCGGCCATGAACACGGCGCACGCATGGCGCATCTGGTCGATGAACTCGATCTGCCCGATTTCGATTTTTACGCTTGGGATGCGCGCGGCCATGGTCAATCGCCGGGCGAGCGCGGCCATTCGCCGAGCTTCGGGCATTCGGTGCGCGATGTGCAGACTTTCATCGAACATGTGCGCGACACCTGGGGCGTGGCCGAGTCCGACATCGCGGTGCTCGCGCAAAGCGTGGGCGCGGTGCTGATCTCGACCTGGGCGCACGATTACGCGCCGCAAGTGCGCTGCCTGGTGCTCGCTTCGCCCGCGTTCAAGGTCAAGCTGTACGTGCCGTTCGCGCGGCCGGGCCTGCGCCTGATGCAAAAGCTGCGTGGCAATTTCTTCGTCAACAGCTACGTCAAATCCAAATTCCTGACCCACGACGTCGAACGGCAAAAATCCTTCGATGCCGATCCGCTGATCGCGCGCGCGATCTCGGTCAACATCCTGCTCGCTTTGTATGAAGCGGCCGAGCGCGTGGTCGCCGATGCGCAGGCGATCACGGTGCCCACGCAATTGCTGATCTCGGGTGCAGACTGGGTCGTGCATCACAAGCCGCAACACGATTTCTTCGCGCGCCTGGGCGCGAGCGTGAAGGAAAAGCATGTCTTCGACGGCTTCTTCCACGACACCCTCGGCGAAAAAGATCGCCATCTCGCGGTCGCCAAAGCGCGCGATTTCATCCTGCGCCAATTCGCGCAACCGATGACGCGGCCCGACTTGCGCAACGCGCATCGCGCCGGCCCTACCTACGACGAAGCGCAGACCCTGGCCGCGCCTTTGTCGGCCTTGAGCCCGCGCGGGTTGTACTGGGCCGCGTACCGCGCCAATCTGAAAATCGGCGGGCTGTTATCCGAAGGCGTGGCGCTCGGGCATCGCACCGGCTTCGATTCGGGCAGCACCCTCGATTACGTTTATCGCAACCAGCCGCAAGGCGCGGGGCCGTTCGGCCGCGCGATCGACCGCCATTACCTCGATGCGATCGGCTGGCGCGGCATCCGCCAGCGCAAGCTGTATGTCGAGGAATTGCTGCGCGCGGCGCTGGCACGGCTCGCCGCCGAAGGCAAACCGCTGCGCGTGCTCGACATCGCCGCTGGCCATGGCCGGTATGTGCTCGAAGCGCTCAGCGAAGGCCCGCGTCCCGAGTCCATCCTGTTGCGCGATTTCAGCGAACTCAATGTCGAGCAGGGCGGGGCGTTGATCAAATCCAAGGGCCTTGCCGACATCGCGCGTTTCGTGCGCGGCGACGCCTTCGATCGCGCGAGCCTCGCGGCGGTCGCGCCGAAGCCGACGGTCGGTATTGTCTCGGGGCTGTACGAACTTTTCCCCGACAATGATCAGGTCGCGAATTCGCTGGCCGGCATGGCCGATGCGATCGAGCCCGGCGGCTATCTCGTCTACACCGGCCAGCCCTGGCATCCGCAGCTCGAAATGATCGCGCGTGCACTCACGAGTCATCGCGGCGGTGCGGCCTGGGTCATGCGCCGGCGCACCCAGGCCGAGATGGACCAACTCGTGCGCGACGCGGGCTTCGAGAAGCTCGAACAACGCATCGACGAATGGGGCATCTTCTCGGTCTCACTCGCGCGTCGGCGCGCCGCTTGAGGCCTTTGCACGCTGCATGAGCGCCACCTGCGCCCCGGAAGAATTCGCCGCGCCCTTGCCCTGGCGGCGCGCGGTCGCGTGGCTGTTGCTGCTCGGGCCGTTCTTCTTCTTGAGCTATGGCTGGGCCAATCATCTGGCGGCGGCGCGCGGTGTGCAGACCGCCGTCTATTTCGCGTGGGAACGGCAGATTCCGTTTTGGCCCTGGACCATCGTCCCGTATTGGTCCATCGACGCCTTGTACGGCTTCGCCTTCCTGTGCTGCCGCACGCCGCGCGAAGTCGATCGTTACGCGCTGCGCTTGTTGACCGCGCAATGCCTTGCAGTCGCGTGCTTCGCGTTGTTCCCCTTGCGCTTCGCCTTCGAACGTCCGGCGGCCGATGGTGTGTTCGGCGCGATGTTCGATGCGCTCACGAGCTTCGATCAGCCCTACAACCAGGCACCGTCGCTGCACATCGCCTTGCTGGTGCTGATCTGGTCGCAATTCGCGCGCATGCCCTGGCCCGCATGGGCGCGCTGGTGCGTGCATGGCTGGGCGGTGTTGATCGGCATCTCGGTGCTCACGACCTGGCAGCATCATTTTTTCGATGTGCCGACCGGGGCGGCCTTGGGGTTGTTCTGCCTGTGGGTCTGGCCCGAGGCATCGATGGTGCCGGTCTGGCGGCGCAGCCGCGAAGGCGATGCGCCAGCGCGGCGGCGTCTGGCGTGGTCGTATGCGCTCGGTGCTGCTGCGGTGTGCGCGCTGGCCGGTGTGCTGCACGGGCTGGTGGACGAGCTTTTGGGCGGATTTTTGGGCGGGCTGGTCTGGATACTCGCCTGGCCGGCCGCCGCGCTCGCGATCGTGGCCTGGAACTATGCCTGGTGCGGCGCGTCCGGGTTTCAAAAACGCGATGGCGAGCCGAGCCTGGCCGTGCGCTGGTTGTTGGCGCCGCATCGCTTGGGCGCCTGGCTGAATTCGCGCTGGTGGACACGCGCGCAACCGCAGGATTCGTTCATCGTCGATGGGGTCTGGCTCGGGCGCATGCCGAGCGCGCACGATGTGCGCACCGGCGGGTATGCGAGCCTGATCGATCTGAGTGCGGAATTGCGCGCGCCGCGCGGACCCTGGCGCATCGACACTTTGCCCAGGCTCGATCTGGTGCCGGCTGATGCCGCACAGTTGGTGGCGGCGGCGCAGGCCATCGAGTCCGCGCAACGGCGTGGCGGCAAGGTGCTGGTGGTGTGCGCGCTCGGCTATTCGCGCAGCGCGAGCGCGGTCGCGGCCTGGCTCGTGTTGACCGGGCGCGCCGCCGATGTGCCCGCGGCGCTGGCCTTGGTGCGCGCTGCGCGTGGACAGATCGTGCTTGGCCCGCCATGGGTCGGCGCGCTCGAAGCCGCGGCGATGCAAGGCCGTGGGGCTGCGCATGGTTGAACGCATGACTGAGCCGATAACTGAGCCGATGAATCGCGAAGATCACGCAGACCGCGATGCCGGTGGTCGCGAGCTGCATGACCACGCTGCGCGCGACGATCGTGCGCTGGCCGCTGCGACCGCCGCCTGGTTGCGCATGGCCGCGCCTTTGCATCTGGCCAGCGTGGCCTTGGTGGCGGTGGCGCTCCTGATGCTCGCGCTGCTGGCCTACGGGCCCGGATTACGGGCAGCGGGCCTCGCCTGGGGCGTGGTCGTGCTCGCTGGCATCATCGCGTGGCTCTATGCGGCGCGCTGCCGTTTCGATGCCGAGATTTTTGCGCGCTGGAGTCGCTTGCCCGAGGGCCCCGAGCCTGCGGAACTGGCCGCGTTCGATCGCGCCTTGGGGCGTTTGCGCGAACGCGCGCCGGGGGCGCAGTCGCGTTCCCTGGCCAGCCGGGCGCAAGGCGCGCGCGGCTTGTTGTCGCGCCAAGCGGTGTGCGTGCTCGTGCAATTGGCGGGCACGCTGGTGGCGATCGTGATGCATTGATGGTCTGAACAAGGACGAATCTATGTGGTTGGATGCTTTGGTCGCTTCGGCGATCTGCGGGTTTGCAAAACTGGTGACCGGCGTGCGCGCGTTGTGGATGGGCTGTGCGCCCGCAGAAACGCGCCGTGTCTATTTCGCCAACCATCGCAGCCATGGCGATTTCGTGCTGATCTGGGCCTCGCTGCCCGACAGCCTGCGCGCGCGCACGCGACCGGTGGCCGGGTCCGATTATTGGCTCACCGGCGGCTTGCGCCGCTACATCATCAACCGCGTGTTCCGCGGTGTGCTCATCGACCGCAACGCGGGCCGTGACGCCGATCCGATCGGCGTGATGGCGAAGGTGCTCGAAGGCGGCGAGTCCTTGATCCTGTTCCCCGAAGGCACGCGCAATCTCGGCGACGATCTGCTGCCGTTCAAGAGCGGCCTGTATCACCTCGCTTGCGCGCAGCCGCAGGTCGAACTGGTGCCGGTCTGGATCGAGAACCTCGGCCGCGCCATGCCCAAGGGCAGCCTGATCCCGGTGCCCTTGTTGTGCACCTTGAGCATCGGCGCGCCCTTGCTGCTCGCGCCCGGCGAAGACAAGACCGCCTTCCTCGAACGCGCGCGCGCCGCGCTGCTGGCGATGGCGCCCGAACAAGAGTGATGGCTTTGCAACGAGCGAGGTATTGATGTCTTCCAATCAAGTGCTGGTCGCGCTGTTCGGCGGCGTATTCGGTTTTCTGGCGCTGTCGAGCCTGATCGCGGCGGTGTTGCGTTGGCGTCTGCCGTCCGGGCAGACCAGTTCGACCATCGATAACCTCACCTCGCGCATCAAGGCCTGGTGGTGGATGATCGGGCTGCTTGCGGTCGCGTTCTGGTTCGGGCGTGCAGGCGTCACCGTGTTGTTCGCGTTCATCTCGTTCCAATGCTTGCGCGAATTCATCTCGGTCACCTACACCCGGCGCGGCGACCATTTCGCGCTGGTCTGGTGTTTCTTTTTCTTCCTCCCGATTCAATACCTGCTGATCGCGATCGAGTGGTACGGCCTGTACACCATCTTCATCCCGGTCTATGCGTTCTTGTTCCTGCCGATCGCGTCCACGCTCGGCGCCGACACCACCCGCTTTCTCGAACGCACGTCCAAGGTTCAATGGGGCCTGATGATCTGCGTGTATTGCGTCTCGTATGTGCCGTCGCTGCTCACGTTGCAAGTGCCGGGCTTCGAAGGGCGCAATCTGCAGCTCATCGTGTTCCTCGTGCTCACCGTGCAATCGAGCGATGTGTTCCAGTACGTCTGGGGCAAGCTGTTCGGGCGGCACAAGCTCTCGCCCGAAATCTCGCCGTCCAAGACGCTCGAAGGCCTGGTCGGCGGCGTACTCACTTCGACTGCGGTCGGCGCGGCCTTGTACTGGATCACGCCGTTCAACGCCTGGCAGGCAGCCCTGGTGGCGCTCGCGATCAATGTGTTCGGCTTCTTCGGCGGCTTCGTGCTGTCGGCCATCAAGCGCGACCGCGGCCTCAAGGATTGGGGCTCGATGATCGAAGGTCATGGCGGCATGCTCGACCGTGTCGATTCGATCAGCTTTTCGGCGCCGATCTTCTTTCACATCGTGCGCTATTGGTGGGTGCCCTGATCGCGCGGCTTGCGCTCAGGGTTAACACCGACGTGGAGGCGCGCTAGAGCGTGTCCACCAGAATGATCGTGGCGTTGCGTCTTGTCGCAGTTGTAAGGACCGATTAGCCTCGCGGTTCGAAGCAATCAAGTCAGACGCCGCAGTGGCGATACAAGACCAGAAACAAGGAGACATCGTGCAAGTCACCCGCAAGAACATGGCGGCGTTCGTCGCCGCATCCTTCGTCGCCGTGCTGCTCGCCGCGTGCGGCGGCGGTGGCAACACCGATCGCAACATCACCGAGGTCGTGTCCTTCGGCGACAGCTTGAGCGACGTCGGCACCTACAACCCGACCACGCTCGATCTCGATCCGACGAACGATCGTCCCGACGGTCTCAAGTTCACGGTGAATCCGGCCCCGATCTGGTCGGAAATCGTCGCGGCCAATTACAGCTTCTCGTTGCGGCCGAACAAGCAGGTCAATTTCGGTTCGCCGGCCGCGTTCACGGTCAACGGCATCTCGGTGCCGGCCAACGGCGTGATCAAGGACATCGGCGGCACCAGTTATGCGCAAGGCGGCGCGCGCATCGCGACCGACCTCACCACCGGCGGCATCGTGGCCGCTTCGCAGTCGATTCCGTGGCCGACTCAGCAGGCGACCGCCTTGTCGATCAAGACCCAGATCGACAATTACCTCGCGGCGCGTGGTTCGTTCAACCCGCATCAGGTCGTCCTGATTCAGGGGGGCGCGAACGATTTCTTCGCCTTCCTGGGCGGAGTCGCGAATTCCACCATCGACCCGGCCACCGCGCCGACGGTGATCGCCACCAACGTGACCGCGATGATCACCCAGATCAATCGCCTGGTCGCCGCTGGCGCGACCAAGATCGTCTACGCCAACCTGCCTGACCTTGGCGCGACGCCGCAATTCCGCACCACCGCGCTCGCGGGCCTGGCCACCACCTTGAGCGTGCAATACAACGCCGCCGTCGCCGCTGCGATGCCGGCCGGCGTGGTGACGTATGACGTGAAGGGCTTGTTCGACAAGGTGATCGCCAGTCCGGCGACCTACGGTCTGTCGAACGTGACCGGCATGGCCTGCGATCCGGCCAAGGCGTCGAGCTCGCTGGTCTGCTCGCAATCGACCCTGATCGCCGCGGGGGCCGACCGCAGCTATGTGTTCGCCGACGGCGTCCATCCGACCCCGGCTGGCCACAAGCTCTGGGGCGATGCCGCCGCCGCCACGGCGCTCGCGCATTTCGCCCAATAGCGCTGGATCAAATAACCGTACAAAAAGGGCGCAAAAGTGCGCCCTTTTTCTTGAGGTATTCAGCCGAACCTTAGCTTCATCACTAGGATGAAACCCGCCAGCATCAGGGTGATGGCATTGGCGATGACCACCGGCCAGGACCCGATCCAAAGCCCGTACACCAGCCATAACGCGACCCCGGTCGCGAACACCAGATACATCGCCAGCGATAGGTTTTCCGCACGGCGCGTGCGCCAGACCAACCAGGCCTGAGGCACGAAGGAAATCGTGGTCAGGGTGGCGGCGAGGTAGCCGATCAGGTCGGCGTAATTGGTCGTGTTCATCTGTTCTTAAGCAAGGGGCTAGGTGCGGCAACTAGCCTAGCATCGGCATGCGACGGATTACCTAGCGTGCGGGTGCTGCCGATAATGCAGACGTCATCTGGCGCGTGCATCGTGAAGGTCGATGCCGGGGTGGCATTTTCTGGGGCAGTCATGCGGGTCTGGTTCGTCATCTTGTTGGCGTTTGCGTTGGGCGGTTGTGCGACCTTGTCGAAGGACGAGTCGCAGACCATCGACGTGCGCGTCTTCGATCTCGACGGACATCAGGTCGATGCCACCTGCCGCCTCACCAACGGCAGTCAGGTCATGGTCGGCAATGCGCCCTTGTTCCGGGTGCCGGTGCCGCGCTCGGGCAGCGATCTGATCATCGAATGCGCACGTCCGGGCATGGCCGTTGCGCGTGCGGTCGCGGTCTCGCGTTCTTCGGGGGCTTGGTCGGTCGTGTTCCAGCCGTTTGCGACCACCGTGATCGATCATCTGACCGGCCGCATCTACGACTACCCGGTGCAGATGGATCTGGTGCTCGGGCGCGAACTCAGATTCGACCGCCGCAGCGCCGATGCGCGCCCGGTCGAGGCCAAGGCCATTCCCGTTTCGCAGATGGCCAGCGCACCGGCCGCCACCACCGTCAAGTAAGCCGCACTTCACTCGCTGCCGTCGATCATCCGGCGCAGCGTCTTCTTCAGCGTTTCGATCTCGTCGTCCGAGAAATCCTTGAGGGCGCTGGCTTCCGCGATCTTCGCCTTGCGCAACAGGTCGCGCACCAACTCCTTGCCTTGCTCGGTGGTGTAGATCATGGTCTGACGCTTGTCGATCTGGCCGGTCTGGCGTTCGACGAGGCCCGACTCCGACATGCGATCGATGATCTTGGTGACCGTGGGCTGCTTCGCGATCACGATGTCGGCGAGTTGACCGATCGTGAGGCCATCACCATCCGACAAAGTCGCGAGCACACGCCACTCGGTGGTCGCGAGTTTCTGTTTGTCGATTTCTTTTTGAAATTCCGCCGAGACCGCATGGCTCGCACGGATCAACAAAGACGACAAGAAGTCGTCTACGTATCGCGTGCGTTTGCGGCTCATGGTGGGTGGCTCCTGGATCGCTGCTGTTCAACGGCGCATCGTTCACGCAACAAGCAAGAGGTGTTCGATTGGCGGCCACTTCGGGAGGGCGAAGTGCTTGATCCAGTGTATATGAAATTTCATTCGACACGACAACGGCACAAGCGCTTTCGCGTGGTTGAATCGACGCGTTTGTGTCATTCCGGCGTCTTGTCAAGACCCCGATTACATGCCAATTCATAGGATTTTCGGGCCGTCCGGATGAACAAAAATGCATTCCGACCCGCATTCCGGCCCCCTGGCGGCGGCTTTGGCGCAAAAATCAGCGGAAAAACCCCCGAATGGCGGTTCGAATCCGACAGAAATGGGCTCTCTGGGCGACAAAACAGCAGCTTGGCTCGCAAACTTGAGGCTGTTTCTTGAATAGCGGGCCGGCTGATGTGCCGATTGGGGTGGGGTGTACGAACAACTAGAAAATTTCTATCGATTTTTGTTGTTCAATGATTTTTAACCGTAGAGGCGATATGAGCGCGACGACACATGGCCAGACCGAGCAGGCGATCCTGGGCGGCGGTTGTTTTTGGTGCCTCGACGCCGTTTTCCGCGAATTGGCGGGCGTGATCGAGGTCGAATCGGGTTATTGCGGCGGCAGCGTCGAGCGGCCGAGCTATGCACAGGTCTGCACCGGCGACACCGGGCATGCGGAAGTCGTACGCATCCGCTTCGATCCGGCGCAACTGAGTTTTCGCGCATTGCTCGAAGTGTTCTTCGCGATCCACGACCCGACCACGAAGAATCGGCAGGGCTATGACATCGGCAGCCAATACCGCTCGGTGATCTTCTGCGCCGATGAAGCGCAGCGGCAAACCGCGCAAGCGCTCATCGCCGAACTCGCATCGACCTTCGACGATCCGATTCAGACCGAGCTTGGCGCCGCGGCGCCGTTCTACGCGGCCGAGATCGAGCATCAGGACTATTACGCCCAGCACAGCGAGCAACCGTATTGCCGTGTGGTCGTGAGCCCGAAGCTCGCAAAATTCCGCAGCAAATTTGCCGCCCGCCGCGCGGGCTGATGCCTTCAGGGCGCGAGGCGCTCCAGCAGCCAATGCCCGTCGGGCCCGAGCCGATAGCGCAGACGGTCATGCAGGCGCGACGGGCGTCCTTGCCAGAATTCGAAGCGGTCGGGCATCAATCGATAGCCGCCCCAATGCTCGGGGCGCGGCGGACCTTCGGGATGTTGTTCGGCATCGAAATGCGCGCGGAAATGCGCTTCGCGTTCTTCGAGCCAGGCGCGGCTTGCGATCACCTGGCTTTGCGGGCTGGCCCAGGCGCCGATGCGCGAATTGGCCGGGCGTGAATGGAAGTAGGCATCCGACTCCGCGTCGGAAAGCCGATCGATGCGCCCTTCGATGCGCACCTGACGCTCGAGCATGATCCAATGAAATTGCAGCGCACCGAACGGATGCGCGGCGATTTCGCGGCCCTTGTCGGAGTCGTAATTCGTGAAGAACGAAAAGCCTTGATGGTCGAGCCCTTTGACCAGCACCACGCGTGCCTTGGGGCGGCCGTCGAGGCCGATCGTGGCGAGCGTCATGGCATTGGGCTCGGGCACGCCCGCCATCATCGCTTCATGGAACCAATGCTCGAATTGGCGCAGCGGGTCGGCAGCGACGTTGGATTCGTCGAGCGCTTCTCCGGTGTAGTCGCTGCGCAAGCTGGCGAGCGACTTGTGCGCAAGAATGTCGCGAGTGGACATGGCGGCTCCGTTGAAATGTCGTTCAATGGTGCAATATTGCCTGGTGCATACTGCGGCGCGTTGTGGGCCATGGCGCCTGATGTTTGACAACAACGCCTCAATTTCCCAGGAGGATACCCATGAGGTTGCGTAATGCTGTGCTGACGCTGGTTGCCGTGCTCGCGATGAGTCTGCTTTCGGGCTGCGGGTACAACACCATCCAGACCCAGGACCAGGCGGTCAAGGCCGCGTGGGCTGAAGTGCTCAATCAATACCAGCGCCGTGCGGATCTGATTCCGAACATCGTCAACACGGTGAAGGGCGAGGCGAATTTCGAGCAGGAAACCCTGACCCGCGTCGTCGAAGCGCGCGCATCGGTCGGCCGCATGACGGTCACGCCCGAGACGCTCAACGATCCGGCCGCGTTCTCGCAATTCCAGAAGGCGCAAGGCGAACTCAGCTCGGCGCTGCAACGCCTGATGGTGATCAGCGAAAATTACCCGAACCTCAAAGCCAATGCCGCGTTCCAGGATCTGCGCGCGCAACTCGAAGGCAGCGAGAATCGTGTCGCGATCGCACGCAAGCGCTACATCGACTCGGTTGCGCAATACAACACCACCATCGCCTTGCTGCAGAACATGCTCGGCAAATGGATGACGGGCGCGAAGGAAAAGCCGCAATTCACGGTCGAGAACGAAGCCGCGGTCAGCAAGGCGCCGACGGTCGACTTCGGCAAGAAGTGACGGCATAGAGCGCGGCATGACGCGATTCTTGGCGATGCACGCAGGGGCGCTGGCGCGCGCAGGGCGGCTGTTGTTGGTCGCCTTGTGCGCCTGGGCGGGCTTGCTCAACGCGAGCGCGCAGGAGCTCGTGAAGCTGCCGCCGCCGGCCTTGGTCACCGACCTGACCGGCACCTTGAGCGCCGAGCAGCGCAAGGCGCTCGAAGGCAAGCTGCACGCCTTCGAGATCGCCCACGGCAGTCAGATCGCGCTCGTGATGCTGCCGAGCACCCAACCCGAGGACATCGCCGCGTTCGGCAATCGGCTCGGTGAATCCTGGAAGCTCGGCCGCAAGGATGTCGGCGACGGTTTGATCCTCATCGTCGCCAAGCAAGACAAGAAAGTCCGCATCGAGGTCGCACGCACGCTCGAAGGCGCGGTGCCCGATGCCTCGGCCAAACGCATCCTCGGCGACAAGAAGCTCTCCCACGACGCCCGCTCGGCCAAGCTCGATGAGATCGAGAAGCAGCTCGAAGTCGCCAACAACCGGATCGCCGAGCTCGGCCGCAGCCAGGGCGGCGCCTCCACGACGTCGAAGAAGCGGACGAACATCGTATGGAGCCCGTTCGGAAGGTAGGCGAGCGAGAAGAGGCCTTCGGCGAACCACCACTCGTCGGTGGGGTGGTGGCCGTCGTCGGGGCTCGTGATCAGGGCATAGCCGAACTCGATCGGCGAGCCGAAGCGGGCGAGGTTGTAGGCGGCCAGCCCGGCGGCGACGGCGAGAGCGAACGCGGCACGCAACATTGACGGGCCCTCAACGACGTCTACGGAGAGGCGAAAGGCCGTACGGCGGGATCGGTCGGCGCGCGTCCGAGTCGGGAGAGGCGTCACGCACCAACTGACTCGAAATTATATCGAACATACGGTCGCGCGTCGATGCACAGACGGAAATCCGAGTCTTCACGAAGAAGACG
>CAXBRX010000042.1:0-13807 GCA_963977835.1 uncultured Derxia sp. | reverse complement strand
CCGACTGGCAAGCCGTGGTCGCGCGCCCAGAGCGCGCCCCCGGCAAAATCGGCGCGCGCCAGATGCCATTGCGCATCGCGTTCGCCGATCGTCGCGTCGAGCACCACGCCCACGTCTTCGCCGAGCACGATGGGCAGGTCGATGTTCGCCAGCGTCGCGCCGAGCGGACCGCTGGCCTTGACCCGGCCACCGTCGAGCGCGACCAGATGATCGGCCAGACGCGCGACTTCATCGGGCGCGTGGCTCACGTACAAGATGGGAATGTCGAGTTCGTCGTGCAGCCGTTCGAGGTAGGGCAGGATCTCGCGCTTGCGCGCCAGATCGAGCGCCGCGAGCGGCTCGTCCATCAACAGCAATTGCGGCCCGACCGCGAGTGCGCGCGCGATGGCGACGCGCTGGCGCTCGCCGCCCGACAAACGTTCGGGGCCGCGATCGAGCAGGTTTTCGATGCCGAGCAGCGCGATGGCCTGATCGAGGCGCGAGCGCTCGCGCGCGCTCGAGCGACGCAGCCCATAGCCCAGATTGCCGGCCACGCTCAGGTGAGCGAACAGGCTCGCTTCCTGGAACACATAGCCGAGCCGGCGCTGATGGGTCGGCACCCAGGTCTGTGCGTCTTGCCAGACCTGGCCGCGAAAGACGAGCCGGCCGGCCGGTGCGCATTCGAGCCCGGCGATGCAGCGCAAGAGCGTGGTCTTGCCCGAGCCTGAAGCGCCGAACAGCGCGGTCACGCCGCGGGCCGGCAGGCTCAGATCGACATCGAGGACGAATTCGGTACGCGCCAGGCGCACCCGCACATCGATGCGGTCGGTCGTTTCAGTTCCAGCGTTGACTACGGCGCCATCCATACAAGGCCAGCAAGACGAGGAAGGAAAAGGCCAGCATCACGCCGGCCAGGCGGTGCGCGTCGGAGTATTCGAGCGCTTCGACATGATCGTAGATCTGCACCGACGCGACGCGCGAGACGCCCGGGATATTGCCACCGATCATGAGCACCACGCCGAACTCGCCCACGGTATGCGCAAACGTGAGGATGCTCGCGGTGATGAAGCCGGGCAGTGCGAGCGGAATCGCGACGCTGAAAAACGCATCGAGCGGCGACGAGCCCAGCGTGGCCGCGACTTCGAGCGGACGTTCGCCCAGGCCTTCGAAAGCGGTCTGCAAAGGCTGCACCATGAACGGCAAGGAATACACGACCGAGGCCAGCACCAGGCCCCAGAAGCTGAACGGCAGGCCACCCAGGCCCAGCGCCGCGGTGAGCTGGCCGACGGGACCATGCGGCCCCATCAGCAACAACAGATAAAAGCCCATCACCGACGGCGGCAGCACCAGCGGCATCGCCACCACGGCCGACACCGGGCTTTTCCACCAGCCGCGCGTGCGTGCGAGGCCCCAGGCGATCGGCGTGCCGATCAGCAGCAAAATGACCGTGACGGTCGTGGCCAACCGGGCGGTCAGCCACAGCGCCTGCAAGTCTTCAGCGGAAAGGCCCAGCATCGTACGTCTTCGGTGTTGCGGTGCGCCTCAGAACGCGTAGCCGTAGCTGCGGATCACCGCCTTGGCCGCATCGCTCTTGAGGAAGGCAAGCCACGCCTTGGCCGCGGCGCTGTCCTTGCCCGGGGCGAGCAATTGGGCATCCTGGCGGATCGGCGTATGGAACTTGGCCGGCACCACCCAGGCTGAACCGCTCGTGATCTTGCCGTCCTTCGTGACTTGCGACAGCGCGACGAAGCCGAGGTCGGCGTTGCCGGTGCTCACGAACTGGAAGGTTTGCGAAATGTTCTCGCCTTGCACGAACTTCGGTTCGACAGCGGCGCGCAAGCCCAGCGCGTTCAAGGTCTCGATCGCGGCGGCACCGTAAGGCGCGGTCTTGGGATTGGCGATCGCGATCTTGTTGAAGCTGCCCTTGCTCAACACTTCGCCCTTGGCGTCGACCAGATTGGCATTGGCCGACCACAGCACCAGGGTGCCGACGGCATACGTGAAGCGCGTGCCGGCCACGCCCAGGCCTTCGGTTTCGAGCTTGGCCGGGGTTTCATCGTCGGCCGACAGGAAGACCTGGAACGGCGCGCCGTTCTTGATCTGCGCGTAGAACTTGCCGGTGGCGCCGAAGGCGAGCTTCACATGATGGCCGGTGGCCTTCTCGAACTCGGCCGCGATCTGTTGTGCGGGCGCGGTGAAATTGGCGGCGACGGCAACGTCGATGTCTTCGGCATGGGCGACCGAGGCGAAGGCGACGCACGCGGTGACCAACATGGAGCGGAGCAGTTTCATCGAGAACTTCCTTTCAGGTGAACAAGACGGCAAAAATCAAAGTCCGTAGCCATAGGCGGCGATGACGGCGCGCGCCGGCTCCGACTTCAGGTAGTCGAGCAAGGCCTTGGCCGCCGGGTTGTCGGCGCCGCGCTTGAGCAGCACCACGTCCTGGCGGATCGGCGGATAAAGGGTGTCGGGCACCATCCAGGCCGAGCCCGGCGCGGTCTGGCCCGGCTCGTGGATTTGCGAAAGCGCGATGAAGCCGAGTTCGGCATTGCCCGTGCTCACGAATTGATAGGTCTGGGCGATGGTTTCGCCGGTGACGAGCTTGGGCTCGACGGCGGCGTATACGCCCATGCGCTTCATCACCTCGACCGCGGCGGTGCCGTACACCGCGATCTTCGGGTTTGCGATCGCCAGATGCGTGAACTTGCCTGCAGCCAGCACCGCGCCTTGCGCGTCGACCAGGCCCGGTTGCGGGCTCCAGAGCACCAGGCGGCCGATGGCGTAGGTATAGCGGCTCGCGGGCAGGGCGAGGCCGGCCTGCTCGAGTTTCTCGGGCGTGGCCTGGTCGGCCGAGACCAGTACCTCGAACGGCGCGCCGGTCTGGATCTGGGCGAAGAATTTGCCGACTGCACCATAAGCGATCACGGCGTGATGGCCGGTCGCCTGTTCGAAGGCGGCGGCGATTTTTTGCATCGGCGCGGTGAAATTGGCGGCCACCGCCACATTGACCTCGCCGGCCGTGGCCGGCAGGCCAGCCAGGGCCAGCACGCACGCCAAGGCGGCCGCAGTGCACCGGGATGTAGCGTGCGCGACAAGCGTTGTGCATTTGCCGACATAGCGATGGGCGAGCGAAAAGTCGATGGGGCGAAGATTCATGGTCAGGTGGGGATCAGCGAAAACTGCGCACCGGGATGCGCATCGGGACGGACGGCTTGGCGTCGGCGACCAGCACCGACTCCTCACTGCCGAAGCATAAAGCGTAATCGGAACAAACGCTGCAAGTGGGCGCTTTGCACAGCGGGGTTTCGGCCGCTTCGCACAATTGCTTGTAGAGGAATTTCTTCCATTTCATGTTGCCGGTGTTGCGCGCCGCGAGCGTCGGGAAGCAGGTGCTGAACAACTCGCTGAGCACCGCGCGCGCGGGCAGATGCAGGTCTTGCCAAAGATGGTTTTCGTACATGCAGGCGGTGGCCAGCGCATGGGCGAGCCAGCGCACCGGCACGCTGTCGTCGCAGGCATGGGCCTTGAGCAAGGCCAGCAATTCGTCGAATTCGTCGTAGGCGTCGGGCTCGCGCAAGCCGCAATGCGCGCTCAGGTCGGCCGCACGCAGCGGGGCGAAATAGCGCGCCGCCAGTGCCTCGTTTTCGTGCGCCGGCAAGCCGCGCACCAGGGCATGCGGCGCCATGCCATGGGTCAGGCCCGACCAGACCGTGCCCGCGATCGCCCAGGCGATCGGGTCCGCGCTTGCACGCACGAGCGCCCGCACATCGGGCAGATCGGCGTCCACAGACAGGGCGAGAGCGGCTTGGGGCACGGGCGACTCGTGGTTTGTTAACAGGTTCGACTGTCGCGGCGGGCGCTGCGCGCTGATAATGCGTTCTGGCAGCAATGCACACCGACTGTTCAGTTCATGACCTTCCGAGCACATGCCGTGCCAGGAACCTTACATTCGCCCAAGCCCATGACCCGCGCCTCGAACAAACCCTTCTTGTTTGCCAGCCAATTGAGCGTCGAACGCGGCGGTGAGGAAATCGTCGGCCCGGCGCGGTTCGAATTGCTGCGCCAGATCGATGCTTGCGGGTCGATCACCGCGGCTGCGCAGGCGGCGGGCGTGAGTTATCGCACCGCCTGGGTGGCGGTCGATACGCTGAACAATCTGGCCGGCGAAGAATTGGTCGAACGCGTCAAGGGCGGCGCGGGCGGCGGCGGGGCGCGGCTGACGGCCGCCGGACGCAAACTCGTCGATACCTATGCCGAGTTGCATGCCAAGCAACAGGCGTTTCTCGATTGGGTGGCGCGTGGCGGCTCCGACATCGAGCATTACATCCAGATGCTCGGGCGGCTGAGCCTGCGCACCAGCGCGCGCAACCAGCTCGCGGCGCGGGTCAGCACTTGTGTGCAAGACGGCTTGAGCGCGCAAGTCGGCCTCAAACTCGCCGATGGCCAATCGCTGACCGCCACGATTTCGCGGCGCAGCCGGCAGGTGCTCGGCATCGAAGTCGGCAAGACGGTCGTCGCCTTGTTCAAGATCAGCGCCGCGGTCATCGTGGCGGCCGACCATCCGGCCCACGGCAATCTGTTGCGCGGCGTGGTCGGGCAGACCGAGGCGACCGATGCCGGCACCGAGATCGCCATCGCCTTGCCGGGCGGCTCGACGGTCCATGGGTTGTGGCCTGCCAGCGAGTCCGCCCCGGCGCCCGCGGTGGGGCAGGCGATCGGTGTCGTGGTCGATCCGAGCGCCATCTTGTTGGCTGTTTCCGAGTAAGTCCGTCCGAATAAGTCCGTCCGCGCCGGTTTGGCGCATGGCACGCGGCTTGCAAAGCGCTATATATCGTGTTGCATAACGAACGCCGGTTTGGCGTAGACCCCACCTTGCGACACACGAACGGCATGGCGCCGGTCGGAAATCCGACATTCGGGAGGGCAGCACCATGGATATGGCGGCAGCGAAATGGCTGGCGGACATCGAATCCGACATGCGCAGTCTGGAAGTCTGCGGTTATGTGGACGAGCCGATGCAATTGTGTGTGCAGGCGCTCGCGCGCATGCCGAGCCGGACTGTCCAGCGCTTTACGGTGAGCTGCAAATACGAAGGCGTGCAAGGCGCGCCGCGCCGGTATCGCGCCACGCCGCTGGCGCCGCTCATCGAGCGCGCCTGCCCCGTCGTGCCCGGCCGCTCCGAGTTTCACCGGCTCGCGATCCTGGCCGAATCGGCCGATGGCTATCGCGCGATGTTCAGTTGGATGGAGTTGTTCCACACCCGGGTCGGTTCGGGCGTGCTGGTTGCTTATGATTGCGACGAGGCCCCTTTCGAACCGCACTCGGGGCGCTTCGCCTTATTGAGTCTGTACGACGAATTCACCGGCCCGCGCCATGTGCGCGACCTGGTGCGCTTGAAGGTGCAGCGCATCTGGTGACATGCGCACGGAGTATTCTCTGAACATGCAGTACGACAGTTGTCTTTCCGATCAGACGCTCGACGCGCTCTTGCGCGACGATGTGCCGCATGGCGATCTGACCACCGACTTGCTCGGCATCGGCAGCCGCCCCGCGCGGCTCGAGATGCGCATGCGGCGCGCCGGTGTGCTGGCCGGCGCCGAAGAGGCGGCGCGCATGTTCGCGCTCGCGGGCGCCGAGGTCGCCTTGATCGCGCACAGTGGCGATCGTCTGCCCGAAGGCGGGCTGGTATTGACCGCGCAGGCCGATGCCGGGCGCTTGCATCGCACCTGGAAAGCGGCGCAGATCGTGGTCGAGTACGCGAGCGGCGTGGCGACACGCACCGCCGCCATCGTGGCCGCCGCATTGCGCGACGGGCAGCCGGTGCCGGTGGCTTGCACGCGCAAGACGGTGCCGGGCACCAAGGCGCTCGCCATCAAGGCCATCCGCGCGGGCGGCGCCTGGCCGCATCGGCTCGGTTTGTCCGATACGGTGCTGGTCTTTCCCGAACATCTGGTGTTCATCGCGCCTGAGGCCCAGGCCGAGGCGATCGCGCGGCTGCGCGCCACCAGTCCTGAACGCATGCTGGTGGCCGAGGCGTGCGAGATCGAAGAAGCACTGGCGCTCGCGCGCCTGGGCATCGAGGTGGTCCAGCTCGAGAAATTCACGCCCGGCCAGGTCGCGCAAGTGGTTGCAGAACGCCGCGCCTCCGGGCTCGCCTTCCGCATCGCGGTCGCGGGCGGGGTCAATGAACGAAATGCAGCCGATTATGCTTCGGCTGGTGCCGATGTGCTGGTGACCTCGGCGCCGTATTACGCGCCACCGCACGACATCGCGGTGACGCTCGGGCCGGCCTGATCACGCCGCCGGCCCGGGCATTTAGCTCATTTGCGCAGGAATTGCGTGACCGGCGTGCCGCCGATCAGATGTTCTTCAAAAATGCGCCGCACATCCTCGGGCTGCAGACCCGAATAGACCACGCCTTCGGGATACACGACCGCATTGGGGCCGGCATCGCACGGACCGCCGATGCAGCCCGAATAGGTGACGCCGACTTCTTCCCAGCATTGGCGCGCTTGCAACTCGGCCCAGAACGCTTGCACCACGGCCTGGCCGCCGGCATGCGCGCACGAGCCGCGCGGATGTCCGGGCGGGCGTTGTTGGGTACAGACGAAAACTTGTCGTTTGGGCAATGCCATGGCGAAACTCCAGAGAGACAGCGTGTTGTGACAGCGTGTTGTTCTAGAACGGCGCGACGGTGACGTCGCCTTCGACCTTGGTCTGGCAGGCAAGGCGGCATTTCTTGCCGCCGATGTTTTCGCGCTGGATGCGCTCGACGAGTTCGGCCGGATCATCCACACGGCGCCAGCCGTCGATGATTTCGTGGAAGGCATTGAGCAGCGTCGATTTTTCGAGCACGCCCATCTTCGACAGATTGTCGTAGCCTTCGATCACATGGAACATGCAGCTGCCGCATTCGCCTTCGCGGCAGTTGTAGGCAATGTAGGAGCCGACCTTTTCGGAGATGTCGATGATGCGCGTGCCCTTGGGCACCGTGACGGTGACGCTGACATCGGAGAAGGTGACTTTGACTTTGTCGTTCATGGTGGCCTCTAGGCGGGTTGGTGCTGCTTGGATCACGCCGCGGGTGCAGCGACGAGATCCGAAAGATCGATCTCGCGCGGCGCCTGCTTGCCGAGCACCCAGCGGCCGAGTTCTTCGCCGAAGGCGCGGCAGGTGTCGAGATCCTGTTCGTTGGGAATGAGCTTGACCTTCACGCCCGCGACCGGCGTGCGCAGCTTCAGGCCGCGCATGCGTTCTTCGATCAGACGCACGGCCTCGCCGCTCCAGCCGTAGCTGCCGAAGGCGGCGCCGATCTTGCCTTTGACGTGCACGCGCGTAAGCGAGGAGAGCAGGTCCCAGACCGTCTTGACCGCATCGCCATTGATGGTCGGCGAGCCGATCGCGAAGGCATCGATGTCTTCGATCAGATCGACGAAAGGCTCGATCTCGGCGCCTTCGAGGTCGTAGAGCGACACGCGCAGGCCTTCGACCTGACTCGCGCCATCGACGACCGCTTCGGCCATGCGTTTGGTGTTGCCGTAGCTCGAGAGATAAAACACCAGCAGCGATTTTTCATCGCTCGCTTCGCGCGGTTGCGAGAGCAGCCGGTAGCGTTCGACGAACTTGCGATGCTGGCTGCGCAAAATGGGCCCGTGCGCCGGTGCAATGCATTGCGCGCCGAGCGGATCGATGAGTTCGAGCGCATCGAGCACGAATTGCCGGAACGGCCGCATGATGTGCGCGTAGTAATAATCGAAGGCGAAACGGAAATCGCCGCATCGATCGTCGAACAGCCGCGCATCGCAAAAATGGCAGCCGAAGACATCGCCCGAAAACAGAATGCGTTCTTCGGGCACCCAGGTGCACATGGTGTCGGGCCAATGCAGGTAGGGCGTTTGCAGAAAATGCAGGGTGCGGTCGCCAAGATTCACCGTATCGCCGGTCGTGACGGTGGTGCACGCAATGCGCTCGGCATTGGGCAGACGCTTCAAGATCGCCTTGAGCATGCCCAGGCCCGAAGCCGAGATGTACAAGCGCGCCTGCGGTGCGCGCCGCACCAGTTCAGGCAAGGCGCCGGCATGATCGGGCTCGAGATGATTGAGCACGATCGCCTTGATTTCATCGTAGCGGCAGACCGCTTCGAGGCGCGCGAAAAAGGCGTCGGCGTGTTCTTCCTTGACGGTGTCGATGATCGCGACGCCGTCGCTGCCGCGCACGCAATAACTGTTGTAGGTGGTGCCGTTGGGCGTGCGCAGAATCAGGTCGAACGTGCGCATGCCTGGATCGAGCGCGCCGATCCAGTGCACACGTTCACCGACGCCGACCGCGCCCGGATTGCCCACCTTGGAGGGCATGTGTTCAACCGAACTTGAACAGGATGCCGTAGCCGCCGCGTGGGTATTCCCAATCGACGTTGCGATGCTCGTCGCAGATCACCCGGCAGGTGCCGCATTCGAGGCAGCCGTCGGAAATCAGCGTGACGCGGCCGGTGCCGTCATTGGTCCAGCAACCAGCCGGGCAGCAGACCGTGCATTGCTTGGTCTGGCAGGTGTCGGCGCAGACATCCGGGTTGATGACGCTGATGTGCGGCCGGCCCGCGTCGACGCGGTAACGGTTCTGGAACAGCTTCTCTTCGATCTTTGCAGATACAGCACTCATTCGAATGCCCTCCATACCTTGAATGCATCGGACACCATCCCGAACAACCCGCGGCGGCTGCGGAATTCGCGCTTGATGGCCTTTTCCTTCGACTTCTTGTCGACGCCGTCGACGACCAGCATTTCGTGCGCGGCGCGGTTGATGAGTTCGGGATAGCTCGAGAAGAAGTGCGGGTTCTTGTGGAAGATCGGCGGCATGTCGCGATACTTCTTCAAGTCCTTGAGCACGAAGGATTCTTCGAGCGCCTTCTGGTAGCGCGCCAGGTTCTTCGCGGTGTAATCCTTGCCTTCGGCCGCGAGCGCGGCGATGGTCTCGGCGGCCAGACGGCCCGAGGTCATCGCGAGGTTCGAGCCTTCGCGGTGCACGGCATTCACCATGCCGCCCGAGTCGCCGACGATGAGCCAGCCGTCGCCGTAAAGCTTGGGCATCGCATCGAAGCCGCCTTCGGGAATCAGGTGGGCCGCGTATTCCTTCATCTCGCCGCCTTCGAGCAGCGGCGCGATGCTCGGATGCGCGCGCATGTCGTCGAGCAACTGGTAGGGCGTGACTTCCTGCTTCTTGAAGTCCGAGAGCATGCAGCCGATGCCGAAGGTGATCGACTCCTTGTTGGTGTACAAGAAGGCGGTGCCCATCATGCCCTTGGTGATCTTGCCGACCATCTCGATGACCACGCCCGCATCACCGGTGATGTTGAAGCGCTGTTCGATCAGTTCTTGCGGCATGAAGTGGATTTCCTTCACCGCGAGTGCGACATGTTCGGGTTTGATCTCGGGGCGGAAACCCGCCTTGCGCGCGAGCACCGAATTCACGCCGTCGGCCAGCACCACCACATCGGCATAGACCTCGCCGCCGACACGGTCGGTCGCGACGCCCACCACGCGGTTGCCGTCCATCAGCAGATTGGTCACCGTGGTTTCGTTGATCACGAGCGCACCGGCCTCGATGACCTTCTCCGAGAACCATTTGTCGAATTGCGCGCGGATGATGGTGTAGCGATTGCCCGGCTGCTGATTGAACTTTTCCGAGCGGTAATTCATCGAGACATGCGAATCATCGTCGAGCAGCCACATGCGCTGTTCGATGATGTGGCGTTCGAGCGGCGCATCCTCGCGAAAGTCGGGGATGATCTTCTCGAGCATGTCGGCGTAAAGGATCGCGCCTTGCACGTTCTTCGAGCCCGGGGTTTCGCCGCGCTCGATCTGCAGCACCTTGCGGCCGGCCTTGGCCAGCGTGTACGCCGCGGCGTTGCCCGACGGGCCGGCGCCGATGACGATGGCATCAAAACGTTCAGGCATGACGATCTCCTAGCTGCTGGTATTGGGTGTGCGGGCGGTGCAAAAGCTCGGGAGTCACGCCGCCACTCCTTCGCGCGCAAGCTTGATGTGCTGGGCAAACGCCTTGGTCAGCGCAGGCAGGATGGTCATCGCATTGCCGACGATGCCGTAATGCGCAAACTGGAAGATCGGCGCGTTCGGGTCGGCGTTGATGGCGATGATGCAATCCGAACCGTCCATGCCGACGCGGTGCTGGATCGCACCCGAAATGCCGGCCGCGATGTACAACTTGGGGCGCACGGTCTTGCCGCTTTGGCCGACCTGACGATCGAGCTCCAGCCACCCAGCCTGCACCACCGGGCGCGAGCCGCCGACTTCGGCGCCGAGTACCTTGGCCAAGTCCCAGATGAGCTTGAAGTTTTCCTGCTTCTTCATGCCCTTGCCGCCCGAGACGATGATGTCGGCGAACGGCAGTTGCGGCTTGTCTTGGTTGGCGTCGGGGATGTATTCGAGCACCTTGGTGATGATGCTGGTCTCGATCATGCCGAGCGCGTCTTCGACGATCTCGCCGTTGCGCGAACCATCGTAGTTCTCGGGCATGCGCATCACGCGCGGACGCACGGTCGCCATTTGCGGGCGGAAGTTCTGCGTCACGATCGTGCACAACAACGAGCCGCCGAAAGTCGGGCGCGTCGCGGCCAGACCGCGGTTGTCCATGTCGATGGCGAGTTCGGTGCAGTCGGCGGTCAGGCCCGTCTTGAGCGTGGTCGCCACCGAGCCGGCGAGGTCGCGGCCTTGCACGGTCGCGCCGAGCAGCAGGATCTCGGGCTTGTACTTGTTGACCAGATCGGTCAGGCCCTTGGTGAAGGGCTCATTGCGGTAGTTGCGCAGGATTTCGTCGCGGATGGTGTAGCACTTGTCGGCACCGTAGGCGAACGCGTCCTTGCAGAACTTGCCGAGCAGGTCGCCCGTGGGCCCGAGCAGCACGCCGCACAATTGCACGCCGAGCTTGTCGGCAAGCTTGCGGCCTTCGGCCAGGAGTTCCCACGAGACCGTGTGCACATGGCCTTGTTCGTGTTCGATGAACACCCAGACGTCTTTGTAGACCTTGAGGTGTTCGGGCAGTTCTTTCTTGCGTGCTGCGGGCTTGGCGGCGGGGGCTTCGCTCATCGTTGTTCTCCTACACCTGACCTTGCGTGACGACCTGCTTCTCGACTTGCGGGAAGCGCGTGAATGCCTTCATGAGCAGCGTGTCGACGACGTCTTCGGGCGCACCCGATTCGGTCTCGATCATTTCCGCGGGCACGCTCTTGGGCTTGGGCGCAAACACCTTGGACACCAGGGTGGGCGAGCCCTTGAGACCGACATTGACCGGGTCTTCGATGCCGGCTTGTTCGCGGTTCCAGACCTTGAGCGGGAAGCGCGCGGCGCGGAACATGTTTTCCATGGTCGCGAAGCGCATCTCGTTGGTGCCTTCGAGCATGGTGATGAGCACCGGCAGCTTGGTCGTGATGTGCTGCACGCCGCCTTCGGCGCGACGTTCGATCTCGATCGTGCGCTTGTCTTCGTCGACATTGCGGATCTTCGAGACGTAGGTCAGCAGTTGATAGTCGAGGCGCTTGGCGATGCCCGGGCCGACCTGGGCGGTGTCGCCGTCGATGGTCTGCTTGCCGGTGAAGATGATGTCGACCGGCATGTTCTTCTGGATGGTCTTGATCGCCGCGGCCAGCGCGAAGCTGGTCGCGAGCGTGTCGGAGCCGGCGAAGGCGCGGTCCGAGATCAGGATTGCGTCATCGGCGCCGAAGGACAGCGCCTTGCGCATCGCCATTTCGGCCTGCATCGGGCCCATGCTGAGCACGGTGACGCGGCCGCCGTATTTGTCCTTGAGGCGCAAGGCTTCTTCGAGCGCGAACAGGTCGTAGGGGTTCACGACCGCCGGCACCCCCTGACGCATGATGGTGTTGGTGACCGGATGGACGCGGATCTGCGCCGAATCGGGCACCTGCTTGATGCAAACGACGATGTGCATTGCGTGGCTCCTTGAATTCCGGGTCAGGCGCTCGCGCGCGAAGGCAAGGTGGCGCGCAGCTTGTCGAGACCGACTTGCTGCATGCCCGCGGCGTCTTGAAAGACCTTGAACAGCTTGGCTTCCTGCGCGGTGGTGCTGAGGAAGTCGCTGTAGGCGCGCGCGAGCAAGGTGCGGCCGCGCGCGAGTTGTTGTGCTTCGGCCAGACCGTCGAGCGATTCGCGCGCGAGGTATTGGTTGAAGCGCTTGAGGATGTGCAGCCGGCTCACATTGAGCACGGACTGTTCGTAATCGAGGCTGAAGAAGTTGAAGAACTCTTCGGCCGAGGACAGGCGTTGCAGGCGTTCAAGCATCGGCATGGCGTTCTTCCTTCGTGGGAGAGCAGGTGTCGGAAAAGTCGTCGGAACATTCGGCGCAGCGCACCGGTGCATCGATGTGCGGCTGGGCGACGCGGCTTGCACTCGTGCCCGCGCGTTGTTCAGTCAGGCGGGCTTCGAGGAATTCGACGCGATCGAGCAGGCAGCCGAGCGCACGGCCGACCGGATCGGGGACTTCGTGATGGTCGAGATCGATCATGCCGGCGCGCACGCGGCGCACTTCGCGCGGCTTGACGATGCGCCCCGGGATGCCGACCACCGTCATGCCCGCGGGCACGTCGTCGATCACGACCGAATTGGCCGCCACGCGCGCCTGGGCGCCGACGGTGATGTTGCCGAGCACCTTGGCGCCGGCCCCGACGACGACACCGTCGCCGATGGTCGGATGGCGTTTGCCCGGATTCCATGAAGTGCCGCCGAGCGTCACGCCGTGATAGAGCGTCACGTCGTCGCCGATGATCGCGGTTTCGCCGACCACCACGCCGCAACCGTGGTCGATGAAGAAGCGCCGGCCGATCTGTGCCGCCGGATGGATTTCGATCGAGGTCCACCAGCGCGCGAAGTAGGCGAGTGCGCGCGCCATGAATTTGAAGCCATGGCGCCACCAGGCGTGGGCGATGCGGTGCAAGGCGATCGCATGCACGCCCGGGTACAACAACAGCACCTCGGCCTTGTTGCGCGCCGCCGGATCGCGGTCGAAGACGCAGGCGCAGTCTTCGCGCAACTGGCGCAGCAGGCCGATGCGCGCGGTGGCCGGCGCGGCGATCGGGGCGTGGGCCTGGACGCTGTTCATTTCAATGGCCTTGGCCCGCGGGCAACGGGGCGATCTCGGCATGGAAGCGCAACAGATCGATGCGCGTCGGCGCGCGTTTGTTTTCGACCGCGAAGCCGCGGATGCGCGCGAGCAGCGTCGCGACCTGTTGCTCGTCGAGCGCGACGCCGAGCTGGGCATACGCATGGCGCACGCCGCTCGAGCCCGAATGCTTGCCGAGCACCGTGGTATGGCGTGCCCCGACTTCGGCCGGCGGAAAGCCTTCGTAATTGCGCGCGTCCTTGAGCAGGCCGTCGACATGGATGCCGCTCTCGTGCCAGAACACCGCCGCGCCGACGATGCTTTTGTTGGGCGCCACCGGCCGGCCCGATGCTTGCGCGACCAGATGCGAGACTTCGATCAGCGCGCGCGTATCGATGCCGGTTTCGATGCCATGCAGATGACGCAGCGCCATCGCGACTTCCTCGATCGGCGCATTGCCCGCGCGCTCGCCGAGGCCGTTGACCGTGGTGCTCGCATGCGTGGCACCGGCGCGGATCGCGGCCAGGGTGTTGGCGGTGGCCAGGCCCAGGTCGTTGTGGGCGTGGATTTCGATTTCGACGCCACAAACGCGCCGCAAGGCCGCGATCTGTTCGAAAGTGCTGAACGGATCGAGGATGCCCAGCGTGTCGGCATAGCGCACGCGGCGCGCACCGTTGCGTTCGGCGAGTTCGGCGAGTTC
>CAXBRX010000041.1:0-13983 GCA_963977835.1 uncultured Derxia sp. | reverse complement strand
AGTATCAGGGCGACGGCAAGACCATCTCGCCGGGCACTGCCGACTGCCCCAGCTACCAACTGTTCGTGCCCGGCACCTACACGTCGATGAGCTTCGCCAAGGGCAAGACCTCATTCTTCAAGAGCGGCATCTACCACCTGAAGAACCTTGGCAAGGTTATGTTCGACAACGGCAAGACCCCGCCCAACAACCTCTACATCATCGGCGGCGAACCGGCCGACGAAGACGGCGCCGGCGTTGCGAATACGCGGGGCCAACGATTCGGCCTTCGGGCCGAGGAGGGCCACGTGCTCGGCGGCGTAACCCTCAACGGCGGCGAGGGCAGCCTCGAGCAGCGCCGGGGCGTCGGCTGGCTCGGCGCCGAACTTGGCCGGGTCGTGGCCGGCATTGATCTGCAGCAGCACGGGCAGGACCTTGCCGAGGCTGCCGGCGGCGCGGTCGAGCAATTGCAGCGCGTGCAAAGCCTCGTCCAAGGCTTGCGCGTTGGCATGGTCGGCGGCGCGCCAGGCTTGCATTTCGGCCTGCGCAGCGTCGTTCAGAGCGGCATCGTCGCGCTGGCGCAAGGCCCAACGCGCGGCCTGTTCGCGCAGGTTCTCCCGCGGTGGTGCGTCATGGCGCCAAGCTGCGGTCATCGTGGTGTCCTTCCCAGGCGCCGGCCTAGATGCGCGAGCGCCTTGACGATGTGCTTCTCGACCGCGCTGGCCGAAATGCCCAGGCGATGCGCGATCTCGCCATGGCTCAAGCCTTCGAGCCGCGCAAGCAACAATGCATTGCGGGTGCGCTCGGGCAGTTCACGCAAGGCCGTCACCATTTGCGCGAGTTCGTCGCGTGCGATGTGTTCGCGCTCGATCGACGGCGCGGCCGGCGCATGCACGGCTTCGTCGTATTCATCATGTTCGCCGCGATGGCGGACGGTCGCGCGCCGGAAATGGTCGACCACCACGCTGGCGGCGGTCTCGAACAGATAGCCGTCGATGTTGTCGATGCGGGCCACGCCCGCGCGTTGCGACAAACGGATGAAGACATCCTGCACCGCGTCTTCGGCATCGGCACCGTGAAAGCCGCGCTTTTCGAAGTAGCGGCACAAGGCCGAGCGAAAGCGGCGCGACAAATTGTCGAGCGCTTCCTGATCGGTCCTGAGTGCGGCAGGGGCGACTTCCAAAGCCTGGGTCATCGAGCGGTGTTCGCCAGAATGCGGGAGCGCGTGCTCCCAAAAGGCGCGAACTAATGCATGAGAAATGTGGCGCGCCGATGACAAGGCGGCACAGGATCTTCGCCCGGCTCAGGTGCCCAGGTGGCGATATTGCTTGCGAAAAATCTCGCGGCGCGTGATCACATTCGCGATCGCGACCATGCCGTGCTCGGACCATGAGCGTGGCGCATCGCCGTCGAGTACGCGCCGGGCGATCGCGCCCCAGCGGTAGAAGCGTTTGCGCGCATCGAAGATTGCCAGCGCGAGTTCATCGGCCGAGAGTCCGCGCGGCTGGAAGATCGGATCGCCGTAGCGATAAAGCGGATCGATCCACCAATCGGGCGCCACCAGCCGGTTCTCGCGTTGCAAACGCGCGTACAAAGGCGAGCCCGGCGTTGGCGTGAGCGCATTGAAATTTGCGAGTTCGAGCCGCGCATCGAGCGCGAAATCGACGGTACGTTCGATGACTTCAGGCGTGTCGGCGTCGTAGCCGAAGACGAAGCTGCCGTAGAGGCCGATGCCGCGCAGATGCAGGCTGCGCACCACGTCGCGATAAGCGCCGCTGATCTGATTCCACGACTTGCCCATCTGGCGCAGGTTGTCGGCGCTCAAGGATTCGAACCCGATGAGCATGAAACGGCAGCCGGCTTCGACGAGGGCATCCATCAAGACATCGTCGCGCGCGACATCGATGCTGATCTGGCACGACCAGCGCCGTTTGAGCGGCGCCAATGCCTTGAGCAAGGCGAGGAATTCTTCGCGCGGGCCGTAGAGGTTGTCGTCGACGAAGAACAGCAGGCGGTTCGCGGGTAATGCTGCGATTTCTTCGAGCAAACCATCGAGCGCGCGATGGCGCACGCTGTTGCCGTAGAAGCTGTGGACCGAACAAAATTCGCAGCCGAATCGGCAACCGCGACCGTATTGCACCACCTCGATTGGCAGATACCGCTTGCCGTCGAAGATGCGCCGTTCGATGCGGTAATCATGCATGGGCCGTTCGACGCTGCCGAAATAACGCGGCGCGAGCTTGCCCGCGCGCGCGTCGGCGAGCAGTGCTTCCCAGGCGCCTTCGGCATCGCCGATCACGACCGCGTCGGCATGGCGCAAAGCTTCGTCGGGCAAAAAGGTCGGGTGATAACCGGTCATCACGACCGACGCGCCATGTGCGCGATAGGCGTCGGCGATTTCATAGGCGCGCCGAGCGGTGTAAGTCTCGACGCTCAAAGCCACGAGGTCGGTCTGCACGTCGAGCGGCACCGGCTCGATGCGTTCGTCGTAAAAGCTGATGTCGCAATCGTGTGCACGCGCCGCGAGGACGGCGAGGTCGAGCGGCGCCATCGCGTCGGACGAGCGGTAATCGCCGAGGTTGGGCCGGATCAGGGTGATTTTCAAGGCAGCGCGACCTCCGGTTGCACGGCGGCGCTATCGAGTACGGTTGGCGGCGACATCGGGGCGACAATCTACCGCATTGCGCGTCCAGCGCAGAAGGGCTGTTGGCTGGGCCGCAACGCCGGGGCCACTGGGCGTCGACGGCCGGTGCCGCGGCGATGTGTAATCCCTCGTCAGCGCAGTTGCCAAGGTGCGCGCGTATGGTTGAAATGGCGGTCTGGTCTCGATCTTCAGAGGGTTCACGATGAAATTCACCCGCATCTTGAAATGGCTCGGCATCGCGGTGGGCGTGGTCGTCGTGCTCGTGGCGGGCTTGCTGGCCTATCTCGCGTTCTTCTTCGATGCCAATGCCTACAAGGGCCGCATCACCGATTACGTCGCCGAGCATTACCAACGCACCCTGACGATCGATGGCGATCTCGCGCTGTCGGTGTTCCCGCGCATCGCGATCGCGATCCCGCACACCACCTTGTCGGAGCCGCGCAGCAAGACCGTCGCTGCGGAGGTCAAGGGCGTGCGCGTGTCGCTCGAACTGCTGCCCTTGTTGCGCAAGGAAATCCGCGTCGGCGAAGTCGCGCTCGACGGTCTGCGCACGAGCTATGTGCGCGATCAGGCCGGGCATTCCAATTTCGACGATCTGATGACCTCGGGCGACGCCAAGAAGGCGGACGACGCTCAGTCCGCGTCGGGCCAGACGCCGTCCTTCGATGTGGGCGGCGTGCGCATCACCGACAGCGCCCTGACTTACCGCGACCTCAAATCGGGGCAGGACCTGAGCATCTCCAAGCTTGAATTCAAGGTCGGCCGCCTGGCCGACAAAACCGCGGTGCCCATCGACTTGTCGGTGCGCATCGACGGCAAGCAGCCGGCGGTGGCCGGCACGCTGACGGCTTCGGGCAAGGTCTTGCTCGACCTCGCGGCGCCGCGTTATGGCGCCGATGGTTTCAGCGCCAAATTCGACGGCGAATTCGATCATCAAGCCTTGTCGGCCGCGATCGATCTGCCCAAGCTCGATTGGTCGCCCGAAAAATTCGAGGCGCCGACACTCAAGCTCAGCGTCAAACGCGGCGGTGCGCAAGCGCTCGAAGCCACGCTCGCGCTCGATGGCGCAAGCGGCAGTCCCAAGGCCATCAATGCCAAGCAACTCGCGCTCGACGCGCAGCTTGTGGGCGGCGGGCGTACCGTGAACGCCTCGCTCAAATCGCCGCTCGCCGCCAATCTCGAGGCGCTGACGGTTGCGCTCGCGGCGATCGACGCGCGCGTGCAGATCGACGATCCGACGATGCCGGTCAAGAAGGTCGACATGCCGATCAAGGCGGCCGTCACGGTGGACGCCAAGGCCGAGAAGGTCGATGGCCATCTCGACACCAAATTCGACGAATCGACGATCGCGGCCAAGTTCGATCTGGCCGGTTTCGCCAAGCCCGCGATCGGCTTCGATGTCGGCATCGATCGCATCAATCTCGATCGCTATCTCAAGAGCACCGCGCCGGCCCCCGCGACGGCCGCTCCGGCCAAGGAAGAACCGTTCGATTTGTCGGCGCTCAAATCGTTGACGCTGAACGGCGCGGCGCGTGTCGGCGAATTGCAGGTGCATGGCATCAAGGTCAGCAAGCTCGCACTCAAGCTGGGTGCCAAGGGCGGCGATGTGCGCTTGGCGCCGCTCACAGCCCAGCTTTACGGCGGCACCGTCGATGCGAGCGCGCAAGTCGATGCCAACACCAATCGCTTTGCGTTCGCGCCCAAGCTCAGCAACATCCAGATCGGTCCTTTGCTCAAGGACGGCGCCCAGATCGACAAACTCGAAGGCCGCGGCAATGTCGCGCTCGATGTGACGGCGGTCGGCAATACCGTGACCGCACTCAAGCGCTCGCTCGGCGGCAAGGCCGCGGTGCGCCTGACCGATGGCGCGATCGTCGGCTTCGATTATGCGAAGCGTCTGTCGGATTGGAAGACCAAGCTCAGTTCCTTGGGCAGCGGTGCGCGCAACGAGGCCGCGAATTCGGCCGCGACCGAAAAGACCGCGTTCTCGGAATTGTCGGCCACGTTCGCGATCGCCAACGGTGTGGCGACCAACAACGACCTGTCGGTCAAGGCGCCGCTGGTGCGGTTGGCCGGTGCAGGCAGCATCGACATCGGCCATGACAGCCTCGATTACACCGTGAAGGCCAGCGTCGTGAACACCCTGACGGGCCAAGGCGGCAAGGATCTTGCGCAGACCCGCGATGTGACGATTCCCGTGCGCGTGCACGGGCCTTACGACAAGACGGCTTACGAAATCCAATGGGCGTCGGTGTCGAGCGCGCTGCTCAAGGGCGCGGTGTCCGACAAGGTCGATGCGAAGAAGAAAGAGATCGAGACCAAGGCGCGCGACAAGCTGCAAGACAAGCTCAAAGGCTTGTTGCGTTGAGTGTGCGCACGCGGCGCAGGGGCGTCGCGTGTCGCAGAGGTTTCACCAAAAGTTCATTTGAGTTCCGCGGTGTTGGCGTCGTAATCCCGAAACGGGAGGAACAAGGACGTGACACCGATGACCGATCGCGCCATTGCGCAGCACTGGACCCGCATTGCGCCGATGCGCGACGAGTTGACCCGCATCCTCGTCGACGCCAATCCGCCGATGGTGTTTCAGCCCGTCGTCATGCTCGATCGGGCCGAGGTCTACGGGTACGAGGCTTTCGTGCGCGCGCCGGCGCCTTATGAAAATCCGTTGGCGCTGCTCGCCGCTGCACGTGCGTCGGGATGCCAGGCCGAACTCGAGATCGTGTGCGCGAAAGCGGCAATCCGCGAATTCGGCCGCCAGCGTCTGCCCGGCAAATTGTTCGTCAATTTCAGCGGGCCGGCCTTGCTGCAACTCGATGACATGCAAGGCAATCTGATCGATGTCGCGTTGCAGGCCGGCCTGCCGCCGAGCCGCATCGTCATCGAATTGACCGAGCGCGATCCGATCCAGGATTGGGCGCCGTTGGCCGGCGTGCTCGCCGAATGCCGGCGCGTGGGGTTTGCATTGGCCCTCGACGATTACGGCGACGGGTATTCCGGTTTGCGGCGCTGGCTCGAATTGCGGCCCGAGTTCGTCAAGATCGACAAATTTTTCATCAGCGGCCTGCACGGGTCCTCGCCCAAATTCGAAGCCTTGCGCGGCATGGTGCGCCTGGCCGATGCGCTGGACACCGAATTGATTGCCGAAGGCGTCGAGACCGAGGCCGAGCTGGCGGTGATCCGCGATCTCGGCGTCACCCTCGCCCAGGGTTATTACCTCGGCATGCCGGCGGCCCAACCCGACCGCAGCGTGCTGGCCGCCGCCGGAGATTTGCTGCGCTCGACCCAGATCGCCGTCTTTCCCGAGAGCGGCAAGATGCATCTGCGCCAGCATTGCGCGGGCGCTTTGTTGATCGGCGCGCCATCGGTCACGGCCAGCACGCCGACCCAGGAACTCATCGAGATCTTCACCCGGAACGAGCGCCTGCATGCCGTCGCAGTGGTGGCCGACGGCATGCCGATCGGCATCGTGAACCGGCGCGAATTCATGGACCATCTCGCGCAGCCGTATTACCGCGAAATCTATGGACGGCGTGCCTGCACGACCTTCATGCATACCCGTCCGCTGGTCATCGAAGCGGCGCTGCCGATCGAGTCTTTGATGCAGGTCCTGACGAGCGAAGACCAGCGTTATCTGGCCGACGGTTTCGTCATCGTCGAGCAAGGGCGTTATCTGGGCTTGGGCACCGGAGAATCACTGGTGCGCGCGGTGGCCGAATTGCGCATCGAAGCCGCCCGGCACGCGAATCCGCTGACCTTCCTGCCCGGCAACATTCCGATCAGCGAGCACATCGCGCGGCTGCTTGCGAGCGGCACCCAGTTCACCGCCTGTTATTGCGATCTCGACCATTTCAAACCGTTCAACGACCAATACGGTTATTGGCGTGGCGATGAAATGATCAAACTCGCGGCGCGCGTGATCGGCGCGCATTGCGATCCCTTGTACGACTTCGTCGGCCATGTCGGCGGCGATGATTTCGTCGTGCTGTTCCAAAGCCGCGATTGGCAGACGCGGTGCGTGGGCATCATCGCCGAGTTCGGTCTGGCGGCGCGCGGCCTCTACGACGAGAAGGATGTTGCGCAAGGCGGCGTGCATGCCGAGGATCGCAAAGGCAATCCGGCGTTCTTTCCGCTGACGCGGCTATCGATCGGCGCTTTACCGGTGCGTTCCGGGCATTACCGCAATGCCGAGCAGGTTGCGTCGGGCGCCGCGAGCGCCAAGCGCACCGCGAAGAAAGAGGCAGACGGCCTGTACATCGCCAGCGAAGGTTGAGGCGCGCCGCGTGGGGTGCGGCCTCAGGCGGCGGGCCCGGCGCCGATCAGCAAATGCTCGAATTTGCGCTGCAATTCTTCGTGCGATTCGCGCCAGGCCGGATTGAACGGGATGCATTCGACCGGACACACGATCTGGCATTGCGGCTCGGGATGATGGCCGACGCATTCGGTGCAGCGGTGCGGATCGATCTCGTAGAACTGTTCGCCCATCGAGATCGCGCTGTTGGGGCAGACCGGTTCGCAGACGTCGCAATTGATGCATTCGTCCGTGATCATCAAGGCCATGGTGCGGCTACTCCGTGGGCTTCGGGCCGCCGACTTTTTCGTTCAGCCAGCGTTCCACGCTCGGGAACACGAATTTCGAGACATCGCCGCCGAGGATGGCGATTTCCCGCACGATGGTGCCCGAGATGAATTGGTATTGATCGCTCGGCGTCAGAAACATGGTTTCGACATCGGGCAACAGATAACGGTTCATGCCGGCCATCTGGAATTCGTATTCGAAATCGCTGACCGCGCGCAGGCCGCGCACGATCACGCGCGCGCCCTGGTCGCGCACGAAGTCCTTGAGCAGGCCGCGAAACGGCGCCACTTCGACATTCGGGTAATGCGACAGCACTTCGCTCGCGATCGCGACGCGTTCGTCGAGATTGAAGAACGGGCGCTTGGTGCGGCTGTCGGCCACACCGACCACGAGCCGCTCGAACAGGCCGGCCGCGCGCCGCACGAGATCCTCGTGTCCGCGCGTCAAGGGATCGAAGGTGCCGGGATAGACGGCAATGACCATGGGTTGAATTCCTTCCGTTCAGGCGGGGTCCGGGCCGCGATGCAGCAATGTAAGCAGATGATAGTGGACCTGACCAGCCGTTCCGGCACGTTCGAGGTGTAAACCCTGAGTCGCGAGTTGCGCGGCAAGCAGCGCCGTCTCGCTTTCGGCGTAAATGATGCCGTCCGGCGCGAGCAACAGCGCGGCTTGCGGCAGCACGCGCTCGAGCCAGCCTTGGCGGAACGGCGGATCGAGAAAGATCAGGTCGAAACGCTCGCCGGCGCCGGTCAGCGCTTTGAGCATCGCTTGCGCCTCGGCCTGGTGGAATTCGATCTGGCGTGCATTCAACTTGGCGATGGTCTGGCGGATCGCGGCGGCGGCGGCGCGATGCGGCTCCACGCTGACCACGCGCGCGGCGCCGCGCGAGGCAGCTTCGAAGCCGAGTGCGCCGGTGCCCGCGAACAGATCGAGGCAGCGTTTGCCTTCGAGCGTCTGGCCGAGCCAGTTGAACACGGTTTCGCGCACCCGGTCGGGCGTCGGCCGCAGGCCGTCGAGCTCAGGGACGATGAGCGGCGTGCGTTTCCATTGCCCGCCGATGATGCGGACTTGGTGTTTGCGAGGGGCGGCGGCGGGCGGCATGACGGCGCATTCTAGTCGGGCCTGCCAGGACCTCCGTTACAATCGCCGCCCCATGTTCGGATTCTTCAAAAAGAAACCCGCCCCCGCGCCCGTCGAGCCCGCCCGCGTCGCCGCGCCGGCCCCGATCGTCGAGGACAGCACGCCTGTGCCGCCGTTGCCCGATCGGCAAGGCTGGCTTGGCCGTCTGCGCCAGGGGCTCGCGCGCACCGGCACTTCGATTTCGACGCTCTTCGTCGGCGCCAAGGTCGGCGAAGACCTGCTCGAAGAACTCGAAACCGCCTTGTTGATGGCCGATGCCGGCGTCGATGCGACCACCACCTTGCTCGAACGCTTGCGCGCGCGGGTCAAGGAACAAAAGATTCTGGATGCCGACGGCGTGCGCAGCGCCTTGCGCGATCTGCTGGTCGAACATTTGCGCGTGCTCGAAAAACCGTTCGTGCTCGATGCCGCGAAGCCGCTCGTGATCATGATCGCGGGCGTCAACGGTGCGGGCAAGACCACCAGCATCGGCAAGCTGGCGCGCCATATGAGCGATGCCGGCAGTGCGGTGCTGCTCGCGGCCGGCGATACCTTCCGCGCCGCGGCACGCGAGCAATTGCAAGTCTGGGGTGAGCGCAACAATGTCTCGGTCATCGCGCAAGAAAGCGGTGACCCGGCCGCCGTGGTGTTCGACGCCGTGCATGCGGCGCGTGCGCGCGGTGCCGATGTCTTGATCGCCGACACCGCCGGCCGTTTGCCGACCCAATTGCATCTGATGGACGAGCTGCGCAAGATCAAACGCGTGACCGGCAAGGCCATGGACGGCGCGCCGCATGAAGTGCTGCTCGTCATCGACGGCAACACCGGGCAGAACGCGCTGGCCCAGGTGCGCGCCTTCGACGAAGCGCTCGGCCTGACCGGCCTCATCATCACCAAGCTCGACGGCACCGCCAAAGGCGGCGTGCTGGCCGCGATCGCGGCCGGTGGTCAGCCCGGCAGCAAACTCACGCGCGCCATTCCGGTGTATTTCATCGGCGTGGGCGAAAAACTCGAAGATCTGCAGGCCTTCTCGGCCGAAGAATTCGCCGACGCTTTGCTCGGCTGAGCTCGGAATTCAAGCGGCCGGCCAACGGCCCAGACTCATGCGTTCGATGCCGGCCAGATCGCGGTCGGTGCGCACCTCGGCGAAGCCGCGCGCGGTCAACAGCGCCCGCACCGCCGCCCCTTGATCCCACCCATGTTCGAGTGCGAGCCAGCCTGGCGCTGCGAGATGCGCGGGCGCGTCGTTCACGATTTCGCGGATGGCTTGCAGACCATCGGCCTCGTCGGTCAAGGCGCCGCGCGGTTCATGGCGCAAATCGCCTTGGTCAAGATGAGCATCGCCGGCCGCGACATAAGGCGGATTCGAGACGATCACGCCATAGCGTTCCTCCCCGAGTGCGCCATACCAATCGCTGGCGAGCAGCCGCACGCGCCCTTCGGCCAGATGCGCGTTGTTGCGCGCGGCGATGCTCAGCGCGGCTTCGGAGCGATCGACGGCGGTCACGGCCAGATCAGGGCGCGCCGCCGCAACGCTGATCGCGATCGCGCCCGAGCCGGTGCCGAGGTCCAGCACGCGCGCGCCTGTGGGTGCATGAGCGAGCGCGAATTCGACCAGTGCTTCGGTTTCGGGGCGCGGGATCAACACGCCCGGCCCGACGGCAAAGCTCAGGCCATGAAACTCGCGTTCGCCCAGCAAATAAGCGATCGGCTCGCCTTGCGCGCGCGCTTGGGCGAGTTGCAGGAAGCGCGCCGCGGCGTCGGGCGCGACCACCCGGTCGTCGAAAGCGATCAAGGTTTCGCGCCGCCAGCCGGTGGCATGCGCGAGCAGCAAGCGCGCTTCGAACACGCCTACCCCTAGACCTAGTGCGGTACGGATCAGGGTGGCGATGGTCGGTGCTTGCGCGTCGGTGCCGGCAGGGCCGGTCGCGGCGGGGTCGGGCAAGGCAGTCATGCCCGCAGTATGCGTGAAATTCGCAACGTACCCGCGCGCCGACAACCCGACGGATATCCACAAGTCGTTGATCGGCGCGCTGCCGTCTCACGCGAGGCGAAAACGCCAAGCTTGCCTAATTCTTGAGCGCGTCGGTTGCGGCGCGGCAAGGCCGTCAACCCGCGTTTGCGGGACGCCGATATCCGCGTCGGCCGCGCGGAATCGGGTTGCGAATGCTCTAGCGGGCTACTACAATTAGTCGCTCTGGATGTGCGTAACACTATATCTAGTAGGTGACTAGTGTACCAACGCCGTTTCCCCAGGATTTCTGACGCGGGCCTCTTGTGGGCGCCATCGGCGAACCCACGATCGAGGCCCGTGTGCGCTCTGAGCCCCCGAACCTGACCGGTCGGGCACCCCATGCGGCGGCCCGTGTCGGCCGCCATCGTTAGGAGAAGCATCAAGATGGAGCAACTGTCCGAATCGATTGCAAAGTCCGCATTCGCCGTTCCGCCGCAAGCCGCGGCCGGCGGTGTCGGCGAGACGCGCGCGGCTTCGTTCGCCGAGTACCGCATCATCCGTCGCAACGGCGCGGTGGTCGGCTTCGAACCCGCCAAGATCGCCATCGCGCTGACCAAGGCCTTCATCGCCGTCAATGGCGGGCAGGGCGCGGCGTCGGCGCGGGTGCGCGAAATCGTCGAGCAATTGACGGGTGATGTGGTGCGCGCACTGCTGCGCCGCCAACCGGCCGGCGGCACCTTCCATATTGAGGATGTGCAAGACCAGGTCGAACTCGCGCTGATGCGTTCGGGCGAGCACGAAGTCGCGCGCGCCTATGTGTTGTATCGCGAACGCCGTTCGGCCGAGCGTGCCGCGCAAAAGCAGGTCGCGGCCGAGCATGGCGATCTGCATGCGGTGGACGGCGGCCAGCGCGTGCCGCTGCCGTTGTCGCGTATCGAGGCCATCGTGCGCGCGGCCTGCGAAGGCTTCGGCGAGCAGGTGAGCGCAGAAGCGATCCTCAAAGAGACGGTCAAGAATCTGTATGACGGCGTGCAGATGGACGAAGTGTTCAAGTCCATGATCCTTGCCGCGCGTGCGCTGATCGAAAAAGACCCGGCTTACAGCCAGGTGACGGCGCGTTTGTTGTTGCACACCGAACGCAAGCTGGTGCTCGGCGAGGAAGTGCTGCAAGGCGAAATGGCCACGCGCTATGCCGAGTATTTCCCGAAGTTCATCAAGCATGGCATCGAAGCCGGCCTGCTCAATGACGAACTCGGCCGTTACGACCTCAAGCGTCTGGCGGCGGCGCTCAAGTACGAACGCGATCTGCAATTCAGCTACCTTGGTCTGCAGACCCTGGTCGATCGCTACTTCCTGCATGTGGACGGCACGCGCATCGAATTGCCGCAAGCCTTCTTCATGCGCGTGGCGATGGGCCTCGCGATTGGCGAAGTCGATCGCGAAGCGCGTGCGATCGAGTTCTACGAGATTTTGTCGACCTTCGATTTCATGAGCAGCACGCCCACGCTGTTCAACGCCGGCACCCGCCATTCGCAATTGTCGTCGTGCTATCTGACCACCGTGGCCGACGATCTCGACGGCATTTACGAAGCGATCAAGGAAAACGCGCTGCTCGCCAAATACGCGGGCGGCCTCGGCAACGACTGGACGCCGGTGCGCGCTTTGGGCGCCCACATCAAGGGCACCAACGGCAAGTCGCAAGGCGTCGTGCCCTTCCTCAAGGTGGTCAACGACACGGCGGTCGCGGTCAATCAGGGCGGCAAGCGCAAGGGCGCGGTCTGCGCCTATCTCGAAACCTGGCACCTCGACATCGAAGAATTCCTCGAGCTGCGCAAGAACACCGGCGACGACCGCCGCCGCACTCACGACATGAACACGGCGAACTGGATTCCCGATCTGTTCATGAAGCGCGTGATGGAAAACGGTGATTGGACGCTGTTCTCGCCGTCCGACGTGCCTGACTTGCACGACAAGTTCGGCCTCGCGTTCGAACAAGCCTATGTCGCTTATGAAGACAAGGCCGCGCGCGGCGAGATCAAGCTGCATCGCAAACTGCCGGCATTGCAACTCTGGCGCAAGATGCTCGGCATGCTGTTCGAGACCGGGCATCCCTGGATCACGTTCAAGGACGCTTGCAATGTGCGCTCGCCGCAGCAGCACATGGGCACCATCCACAGCTCGAACCTGTGCACCGAGATCACGCTGAACACCAACGACAGCGAAATCGCGGTCTGCAACCTGGGTTCGGTCAACATGCTCGCGCACATGCGTCGCACCGACGACGGCGCCTGGGTGCTCGACCACGACAAGCTCAAGCGCACGATCAACATCGCGATGCGCATGCTCGACAACGTCATCGACATCAACTATTACGCGGTCGCCAAGGCGCGCAACGCCAACCTCAAGCATCGCCCGGTGGGCTTGGGCATCATGGGCTTTCAAGATTGCCTGCACCTGATGCGCACGCCTTACGCGTCGCAAGCGGCGATCGAATTCGCCGACCGTTCGATGGAAGCGGTCTGCTATTACGCCTATTGGGCCTCGACCGAACTCGCGGCCGAGCGCGGCCGTTACAGCTCCTACCGCGGCTCCTTGTGGGATCGCGGCATCCTGCCGCAAGACACCCTCAAGCTGTTGGCCGAACAACGCGGCGGCTATCTGGAAGTCGATCTGTCCGAATCGATGGACTGGTCGGCCTTGCGCGCACGCATCGCGCAATACGGCATGCGCAACTCGAATTGCGTGGCGATCGCGCCGACCGCGACCATCAGCAACATCATCGGCGTCTCGGCCTGCATCGAACCGACCTTCCAGAACCTGTTCGTCAAATCGAATCTGTCGGGCGAGTTCACGGTGGTCAACGACTACCTGGTGCGCGATCTCAAGGCGCTTGGCTTGTGGGATGAAGTCATGGTCGCCGACCTCAAGTATTTCGATGGCTCGTGCGCCAAGATCGACCGCATCCCGGCCGAATTGCGCGCGATCTACGCGACCGCGTTCGAAGTCGAGCCGCGCTGGATCGTCGAAGCCGCTTCGCGTCGCAGCAAATGGATCGACCAGGCGCAATCGCTGAACATCTATATGGCCGGCGCGTCGGGCAAGAAGCTCGACGACACCTACAAGCTCGCCTGGTTGCGCGGTCTCAAGACCACCTACTACCTGCGCGCGCTCGCTGCGACCAGCGCCGAAAAATCGACCGGCCGCGGCGGTGAACTCAATGCCGTGCCGAGCGACGGCGGCATGAGCGGCATGCAATCGCAATCCGCCAGCCCCGCGCTGCCGGTGCCCGAAGTGGTGGGCACGGTCTGCACGCTCAAGCCCGGCGATCCTGGTTTCGCCGATTGCGAAGCCTGCCAGTAAGAAGCCATCCCTCCGACATAAACCGACTCATCAAGAACAAAGGACGACCATGCTTTCCTGGGACGACACCCCGATGAGAAGTGCACCGCAACCCGCGCTCGCGCCGGTTGCGCCGACCATGCCCGCCGCCGGCTATGCGCCGCCGGCCGCGCCCGTTGAAACCGAAGCCGAAAAGCTGCGCCGCGTGAATGTGGCCGACAAGCGCGTCATCAACGGCACGACCGATGTGAACCAGCTCGTGCCGTTCAAATACAAATGGGCTTGGGAAAAATATCTGGCCGGCTGCGCCAACCATTGGATGCCGCAGGAAGTGAACATGTCGCGCGACATCGCGCTTTGGAAAGACCCGAA
>CAXBRX010000040.1:0-14081 GCA_963977835.1 uncultured Derxia sp. | reverse complement strand
CAGACGGACACGTCAATGACCCGCTGAGTTCGCTGCAGTACAGCGAGGCTGGCGTCAGACGCGCGATGAGCGCGTTGCGCAGCGGCCTCGACCTGCCGGTACTGATGGGTGGAGCAGGTGGCTACCGTCCGGACAACGACACCCCGACCATGTGGGCGGCGGCTGTCGCTGGTCTTGTTGCAGGTGGTGCGCAGTGACGGGCGTCGGTGGTGTCGGCGCAGGCGGTTCGGGCGGCAAGTCTTCGAGCGCGACCACCATCTCGGGCGCATGCACGAGCGCAGGCCGCATCAAACGCTGCCATTGCATGAGCGACCACACGCCGAGCATCAGCGCGAGAGTCAGCGTCAACGCGGCGAAGTCGCGGTGCCGGAACAACCAGGTCATGGCATCGCCCTCAAGCACCGCTTCATGCGCCGACCTTGTGGGTCGAGAAGGTCACCGCATCGATGCCGGCGCCGCGCAGCAGATCCATCACATCGACCACCGCCTGCCAGCGCACCGATTGATCGGCATTGACGACCACCCGCGCATGCGCGTCGCGCGCATGCAGTTCGGCCACGCGCGTTGCGAGTTCGCGCGCACCGAGGGTCTGGCCGTCGAGCGCTATCGCGCCATCGGGCAGCACCGTGACGACCGCGGGCTTGTGCTCGACCAGGGCGCGCTGCGCGCTCTTGCTGTCGGGCAAGGTGGTGTGCAGACCGAAGGCCGGAATGACATTCACGCTGATCAACACGAAGAAGACCAGCAAAAACATCATCACATCGATCATCGGAATGATCTCTATGCGCGCCTTGCGTATTGGTCGTTCATCAAAATGCAGCATGAGGGGTGGCTCCACGAAAGCGCGACACCTTGCAACACTTGTATGAAGCCGCCGTGACCATCGTTGCAATCGATGCGACACCGGCGCGCGTTAGCATCTCGGCTTCGCGTGGAGCACCTTGCCCACCGCAACGTCTTCGCCCATCACCATCGCCGCCATGACCGCCATGCCCATCGCCGCCGTGCGCCACCGTTCCACCTTCGCGCGCACGCTCGTGCGCGCAGGCTTTTGTGTCATCGCTGCCGTGTCGTGCGTCGCTGCGGCGCATGCGCAGACCGTGCCGGTGCGTCTGATCGGCTTCAACGACTTTCACGGCAATCTCGAGGCCGGCAACAACAGCCTGCAACTCGCCGACCCCGAGCATCCGGGTCATATGTTGAAAGTGCCGGTCGGCAGCGCGGCCTCGCTCGCGGGCCTGGTCGGCACGTTGCGCGGCGAAGCCCGGCACAGCGTCGTGCTATCGAGCGGCGACTTGATCGGCGCCGCGCCGCTGGTCTCGACCTTGTTCAAGCATGAATCGACGGTGGCCGTCATGAATGCGATGGGCCTCGACTTCAGCATCGTCGGCAACCATGAATTCGACGGCGGCGTCGATGAATTGCGGCGCCTCGTGCGCGGCGAGTGCTCGCCTGCGAGCGCGCCGGGCACCCCATGCGCCGACGGCAAATATCCGGGCATGCGGTTCACGATGCTGGCCGCCAATGTGATCGATGCCGATGGTCAACCGATCTTCGCGCCGACCATCATCAAAGAATTCGAAGGCCTCAAGATCGGGTTCATCGGCGTGGTCACGCGCACCACGCCGGGCATCGTGCGGCCGTCTGGCATTCGCGGGCTGAAGTTCCTCGATGAGGCCAAGACGCTCAACCGTTATGCGGCCGAGTTGCAGCGCCAGGGCGTGCAAGCCATCGTCGCCGTCGTGCATGAAGGCGGCGAAGTCGAAGGCGACTGGAACGACACCGCCTGCGCCAAGCGCGAAGGCGCGATCTTCAAGATCGCCGAGCGGCTCGCGCCGTCGATCGATGTGGTGTTCTCTGCGCACACCCATCAAGGCTATAACTGCGTGATCGACACCCCGCATCAAAAAGGCTTGCGCGTGGTGCAGGCCACTTCTTATGGGCGCGGCGTGTCGGTGGTCGATGTCGAACTCGATCCCGCCACGCATGACATCGATCGCAGCAAGACGCGCTCGCGCAACCTGCCGGTGGTCAACCAGACCCAAGGTCCGTATCAGGCGGTCGCTCGCAATGAAGCGATCGCCACCGTGGTGGCGGACTATGTGAAGCGCGCCGCGCCGATGGCCGATCGTCCGGTCGGCAGCATCACGGCGCGCATCGATCGCAACACCGACGACGGCCAAGGCGATACACCGGCAGGCCGGTTGATCGCCGATGCGCAACTCGACGCCACGCGCGCACCGGCCGCGGGCGGCGCCCAACTCGCCTTGATGAATAGCGGCGGCATCCGCACCGCGCTCGCGTGTGAAGGCACGCCGCCGTGCACCGTCACTTTCGGTCAGGCCTTCACCATGCAGCCCTTCGGCAATAGCCTGGTCGTCATGACCCTGACCGGCAAGCAACTCAAGGCCTTGCTCGAAGATCAGCAAACGCCACGTGCGACCGAGCCGCGCTTTTTGCAGCCCTCGCGCAGCCTCGGCTACACCTGGAAGCGCAGCGCGCCTTACAACGAGCGCGTGACGGAGCTGATGCTCGATGGCGTGCCGGTGCAAGGCGAGGCGCGCTACCGCGTGGTCGTCAACGGCTTCCTGGCCGAGGGCGGCGACGGGTTCAAGCGCCTCGTGGACGGGACCGAGCGCATGGGCGGGCCCAATGATGTCGATGCGCTGATCGATTTTCTGGGCGCCCACCAGCCTTATGCGCCGGACGCCAAGCCGCGCATCCGCGTCATCGACTGATTCATGAACGACTGAGCTCCCGCCGCGCGCCCGGCACGGCGCGGGCGGCTTCCGTGCGCGCGCCACATGCCCGACAATGCGGTCCGTTCTTCATCCGCCGAGGTCACATGAGCGCCATCACCACACAATGGATCGACGTCGACAGCGCCGCCGGGCGCTTCGGCGCTTATCTGGCCCTGCCGCCCGCCGGTCGCGGTCCGGGTTTGTTGTTGTTGCAGGAAATCTTCGGCGTCAATCCGCACATCCGCAGCGTGGTCGAGCAATACGCGCTCGACGGCTTCGTGGTGCTCGCGCCCGATCTGTTCTGGCGCGACGCGCCGCGCGTCGAACTCGGATATGAAGGCGCCGACCGCGCACGCGCGATGACACTGCTGCAGGCGATGCGGCCCGAGACCACCTTGGCCGATCTGCGCGCGAGCCTCGTCGCGCTGCGCTCACGCCCCGAATGCGCGGGCAAGGTCGGCGCGCTCGGCTATTGCATGGGCGGGCGGCTCGCCTACAACGCGGCAGCGCTGGCCGAAGTCGATGCGGCGGTCGCGTATTACGGCGGCGGCATCCAGCGTCAGCTCGATCTGGCGCCGCAGGTGAAATGCCCGATGCAATTCCATTACGCCGGGCTCGACGAACACATTTCGCGTGCCGATGTCGACGCGGTGCAAGCCGCGATGCAAGGCAAGGACGCCGAGTTCCATTGGTATGAAGGCGCCCAGCATGGGTTCAATTGCTGGGCCCGCGCCAGCTACCACCCGGCGAGCGCGGCACTTGCGCACGCGCGCAGCCTCAACTTTCTGGCCCGCTTGTTCGACTGAACCGCCGCCCGCGCGCCGCGAAAGGCGCGCGGGCCGCTGGCGTCATTGCATCAGGTCTTGCGCGCCGTCGAGCAATTCCTGGTAGGTGGTCGGATCGAAGCCGAGGAAGTTCAAGGCCGCATCGCCGCCTTTTTCCCATTCGCAACTGTGCGCCTGGCCGGTGACTTCCTGCACGCAATGTTCGGCGAGCAGGCCCATGGCCACCAGATAGCGCGAAGCATCGGGCACCACGCCGCAATCATCGAGGATTTCGAATCGATGATGATGGCGGATCGCCTCGCTCAAATGCTCGGGCAGCCCCCAGGTGCGGGCCAGAAAATAACCGACCGACGCATGATCGGTGCGATGCCTTTCGGTCTCGATCTCAGTGAAGGATTTTTCGGTGGCGCGATTGGCTTCGGCCAAGGTGTCCTTGTAGGTCGGGATCTGTTGCATCAGCAAGGCGATGCCAGCGTCCTGGAACAAGGCGAAGGTATGCGCTTCTTCGGGGCTCGTGCCCTTGATGAGTTGCGGCACCTGGCGCGCGATGTGCGCGGCAAGCAACGCCACCTTGGCCGAGACATCCCAGAACCGGTCGAGTTGGGCGGCGCTGGCCGGACTCAAGGTCTGGCGCAACAACAAGCCATGCACGGCGTCGGCCACGCGGCGCAAACCGATCATCGACAAAGCCTCTTGCACCGAGCTTACCTGTCGGCGCAGCCCGAAGCTCGCGCTGTTCACGGTGCGCACGAGCATCGCGGCGAGCGCCACGTCCTGCGTGATCAATTCGCCGATGGCACCGAGATCGGTGTCTTCGCACGCGAGTTCATCGCGCAAGGCCAACAAAATTCGGGGACAGGAAGGAATACCGATGCCCGCAGGCAGGGTAATCGGCGCCGCGGCTTCGGACGGCGCCGGGGAACGCAACAGAGCCATGATGGTCGGCCTCTTGTTCGGGAATGGAAGAGCAACGCGATGGTTTTAGCACCGGCCGCCCCACGCGGCTATTGGAAACCCACCGCGCGACAACAACGCGATGTGCCAAATTGCGCGCGTTTTCACGACTCGCGTCGCGCCATCCCATGAACAGGTGACTCAGCGGCCGTGCCGTGCGAGGAAGCGGCGCAAATCCTTGAAGTCGTCGAGGCTTTCTTGCAAGCGCTCATGGTCCCAGTCCCACCAGGCGATCGCCTCGATCTCCTCAGCGATGGCGCGGTTGAAGCGCTGCCGGATCGGTCGCGCCGGATTGCCACCGACGATCGCATACGCGGGCACATCGCGCGTCACGATGCTGCCGCTGCCGATCACCGCGCCGTTGCCGACCCGGATGCCCGGCATCAGGATCGCGCCATGGCCGATCCAGACATCGTGCCCGATGCGCACACGCTGGCGGCGGCGCCAGGCGAAGAATTCGGCATCGTCTTCGTCGGCCAGACCGTATTGCTGGGCGCGGTAGGTGAAGTGATGCTGAGTCGGCCGTTCGAGCGGATGAAAGCCCGGATTGATGCGCACCATCGCCGCGATGTTCGTGAACTTGCCGATGTCGGTCGAGATCGCATCGCCGAATTCGCAGATATAGCTGTAGTCGTCGAGCGTCACATCATTGAGCTTGGTCTGCTCGCCGACCTGGGTGTAACGCCCGAAGCAGCTGTCGTGGATCACCGCGGTCGATGCAATGGTCGGCGCCGTGCCGAGCATGGTGGGAGCGGAGGAGCCTTGTTCGGCAATGTGGATCAGTGGCATGGCGCGTCAATTCGTCTAGACAAACTCAGATTGCACCCCGCACACATGACACCGGTTTGACAATCCGAAATCCGTCGCAAGCAACACGCGCCAGGGGAAACCCGGGTCGCGGCGGGTGTAAGCCCGGCTCACCTCGGACGCGCCGCGCGCCTACCCTTGCTCACAGCCTCCTTTCAACACAACAGGTGCTGCATCATGAGCAAAGAACAAGGTTCACGCGCCCGGCGCATCCGCATCACCGCCGCAGTGATCGCGGCGATCGGCGGCGCCATCGCGGTCTGGATGGCGATTCCGCCCAGTCTCGACCCGAACAAGACCCCCGGCTTCGTCGGCCGGGCCGATGACGCTTTGATCGCCAAGGGCCGTTACATCGCCCAGCTCGGCGATTGCGTGGCCTGCCATACCGCCCCCGGCGGCGCCGAAATGGCGGGCGGGCGCGCCTTGGAAACACCATTCGGCACCCTTTATTCGACCAACATCACCGCCGACGCCGCCACCGGCATCGGCAGCTGGTCTTATGCGGCCTTCGACCGCGCGATGCGCCAAGGCGTCTCGGCCGACGGCCACCGGCTCTACCCCGCCATGCCTTACCCGTCGTACGCCAAGATGACCGATGCCGACATGGCGGCGCTCTGGGCGTATTTGCAGCAAGGCCTGCCACCGGTCGCGCGCGCCAACCAGCCGCTGGCCATGCACTTCCCGTTCAACCAACGCTGGGGCCTGGCGTATTGGGATGCGGCCTTTGCCGAAAAGACCGCCTTCATCGCCAACCCGGACCATGACGCGGTCTGGAATCGCGGGGCCTATCTCGTGCAAGGGCTGGGCCATTGCGGCGCCTGCCATACACCGCGCGGAATCGGCTTCCAGGAATTGGCGATGACCGAACGCGGCACCGCCGGCGCGTCGTTCCTGTCCGGTGCGCGCGTCGAGCATTGGAACGCGATCGCCTTGCGCGACCTCTGGACGGTGAACGACACGGTCGAGATGCTCAAGACCGGCCAGAACCGGTTCGCCACCGCGTCGGGCAGCATGACCGATGTCATCCTGCATTCGACCCAGCATCTCGACGATGCCGATCTGCTGGCGATGGCGACCTATTTGAAGTCCTTGCCGTCCGATCGGCCGCAGACAGCGGCCCCCGCGCCGGTCGCTTCGGCCGAGCCGCCGGCCAAGCTGTTCACGACCGCGGGCGGCCTCGGCTATGCGCAGTTCTGCACCGACTGCCATCGCTTGAACGGCGGCGGCGTGAAGGGCGTGTTCCCGGCGCTCGCGGGCAATCCGACCGTGGCGGCGCAAGATCCCGCGACCCTGATCCACATCACGCTGACCGGTTGGAAGACCGCATCGACTGCGGCTCATCAACGCGTGTACACCATGCCCGCCTTCGCCCGGCTCGGCGACGCCGAGATCGCCGAAATCCTGAGCTTCGTGCGTGAAAGCTGGGGCCAGGGCGCAGGCCCGGTGAATGCGGCCGAAGTGGCCGAGGCGCGCAAGTCGCTCGATCCGAAGATCGACAAGTCGCCCTTCGAAACGCCGCGGCTGGCCAAGCTGTTGCAAGCGCCCAATGCCCAGCAACTCGTGCGCGGCATGCGCCTCAATGCCGAGACGCACACCCTGCTGCCCAACAATGTCGGCAACGACCTGAACTGCACCTCCTGCCACTTGAATGCGGGCACGGTCGCCGAAGGTTCGCCGTATGTCGGGGTGTCGGCGTTCTTCCCCTCGTATGCGCCACGTGCCGGCCGCGTGATCACGATCGAAGACCGCATCAACGGCTGCTTCCGGCGCTCGATGAACGGCAAGCCCTTGCCGCCCGATTCCGACGACATGAAGGCCATGGTCGCCTACTTCGACTGGATGAAGGGCAACACCAAGAAGGAAGACAAGGTGCCGGGCCGCGGTGTCGGCAAGGTCGACCCGAAGCTGGTGCCCAATGTCGAGAACGGCAAGCAGGTCTATGCCCAGCAATGCGCGGTCTGCCACGGCGCCAACGGCGAAGGCCTCAAGGACGAAGCCGGCCGCACCGTCTACCCGCCGTTGTGGGGCGAGCGTTCGTTCAACATCGGGGCCGGCATGGCGCGCACCTACACCGCCGCCGCCTTCGTCATGCGCAACATGCCGATCGGCTTCCACGAAAAGTTCCCGCTCGGCCAAGGCGGCCTGTCGGAACAAGAGGCGGTGGATGTGGCCGAGTACTTCAGCCATCAACCGCGGCCCGACTACCCCGACAAGGTGAAGGATTGGCCGAAGGATCCCAAGCCCAAGGATGCACGCTATTGAGTCCTGCCTGCACGCCATGCACCGCCCGCCATCGTCGCGGGCGGTGTCGTTGTGGTGTGCTAGGGTGATCGCCGTGCGTCTGCCCGCCCTCGTTCTAGCGTTGCTGACTGCCGCCGTTGCGGTTGCGCCGGCGCACGCCGATACCGTGCGCATCGCGGTCCTGGCCTTCCAGGGTTCGGAGCGCGCAGCCCAGGATTTCGAGCCGACCGCGGCCTATCTGAACCGCGCCCTGCCGCAGCAGCATTTCGAATTGCTTGCGCTCGACCCGGCCCACATCGCCGAGGCCGTCGCCGCGGGCTCGGTCGATTTCGTCGTCACCAATCCCGGCGATTACGTGGAGCTCGAGGCCCGCTACGGCGTGACCCGGCTGGCCACGCTCGAAAGCCGCAATCATGCGGTGCCGACCGATACGGTGGGCTCGGTCGTCATCGTGCCCAACCAGCCCAGGCATCCAACACAATTTCACGACCTCGTGGGCCGGCGCCTCGCCGTGGTCTCGTCCGATGCGTTCGGCGGCTGGCGCGTGATCTGGCGCGAAATGCAGGAAGCCGGCCTCGGCCCCGATCGGCTCGACGCTTTAGTAGTCACGGGTTTTCCGATGGACTCGGTACTCCCGGCATTTCGCGATGGCCGCGCCGATGCCGGCGTGCTGCGCACCTGCTTGCTCGAAGAACAGATTGCGCTGGGCCGTGTGCGGCCCGGTGAATTCGCGGTGGTCGCCGAACGACAGCAACCGGGCTTTCCGTGCCGACTGTCGTCACGTCTGTATCCGGACTGGCCGTTCGCGCGCCTGGCCCATACCTCGCCCGATCTGGCCAAGGCCGTGACGGCCAGCCTCTTGACCATGCCGCCGGTCGACCAGCGCGCCTGGACCGCGCCGCAGGATTACACCACCGTGCATGCGCTGTTCCGCGAGCTCAAGATCGGGCCTTACGCCTACCTCGCGCGCACCACGCTCGGCGGTTTCATCCGCAGCCATTGGCAATGGCTGGCGCTCGCGGCGCTGGCGGTGATCTGGTGGATCTTTCATGTGGTGCGCGTCGAAACCTTGGTGCGTCGGCGCACCGCCGAACTGACCCGCGCCATCGCCGGGCGCGAACAGGCCGAACGCACGGCCAGCCAGCATCGCGAGGAACGCGATCAATTTTCGCGCCTGGGCATCCTTGGCGAAATGGCGTCGAACATCGCGCATGAACTGAACCAGCCCTTGGCCGCGATCACCAATTACGCCGAGGGCATCACGCGCTTCATCGACGCCGGCCGCACCGACCCGGCCTTCATCCGCGACGGCGCGCGCGGCATCGCGGGCCAGGCCGAACGCGCCGGCATCATCATCCAGCGCATCCGCGGCTTCGTGCGCCGACGCGAAGTGCAGCGCGTGCGCCTCGACATCAACACGGTGGTGCGCGACACGCTTGCGATGTTCGCGGGCCAGGCGGCTTTGCGCGGCGTGCCGCTCGCGGTCGACCTCGGGACCGATTTGCCCGCGATCTCGGCCGATCCGACCGAACTCCAGCAAGTCCTGCTCAATCTGCTGCAAAACGCGCTCGATGTCATGCACGACCGCCCCGACAAGCACCTGGGCATTTGCATCAGCACAGGGGTATCGAGCGACGCGAGCGATTCGATCGAGGTGGTGGTGCGCGACCATGGCACCGGCATGACGCCCGAAGTGCAGGAACGTCTGTTCTCACCCTTCTTCACCACCAAGCCGCAAGGCCTGGGCCTGGGCTTGTCGATCTGCCGGACCATCGTGGAAAGCCATGGCGGCCATTTGTGGGCCACCAACGAACCCGACGGCGGGCTGAGCATGCGCTTCACCCTGCCGGCGCTTGCACAGGAGACGCCATGACCCCGACCACGCCTTTGATCCTCATCGTCGACGACGACGAAGCCATGCGCAATTCGATGGCCTTTCTGTTCGCCTCGATCGGCTTGGCTGCGCAAAGCTTCCCGGACGCCGCGAGTTTTTTGGCCGCCTTGCCGCCCGAAAACGAGTTGCGCCCCGGCGCGCTGATTCTCGATGTGCGCATGCCGGGCATGAGCGGCCTGGAGTTGCAGCGCCTGCTCAATGAGCGCGGCTTTCCGTTGCCCATCCTGATCGTCACCGGCCATGGCGATGTGCCCATGGCCGTGCAGGCGCTCAAGGCCGGCGCCTACGACTTCATCGAAAAGCCGTTCAAGGAACAATACCTGCTCGACATGGTGGGCTCGGCCATCCATGTCTGCGCCGACACCATGGCGCGCCGACATCGCGAGCGCTCGATCGCCGATCGTCTGGCCCGCCTTGGCCGGCGCGAACGCGAAGTGCTCGAGGGCGTGCTCGCGGGCAAGCTCAACAAGGTCATCGCCTACGAGCTCGAGTTGTCGGTCAAGACCGTCGAGGCCTATCGCGCGTCCATCATGCTCAAGATGGAAGCCGGTTCGCTGGCCGAACTCGCCCGGATGCTCGCCAAGGCCGAATAGGCCCTTTCGTCATCGCACCATCACACGAACGTCGCAATTCGTTCAAGCGGCTGTCATCCGGGCCGCGCATCCTCGCCGCGCTTATCTAGACAACTTCGTCGGATCGGGAGGCGCGATGACCCAGGTGCATGCAGTGCAGGTGCAAGGACTGTCCAAGTCCTTTGCCACGCCGGACGGCGTGTTCCGCGCGCTCGACGCGGTGGATCTGCAGGTCGCGCCGGGCGAGATGGTGGCGCTGATCGGCGCCTCGGGCTCGGGCAAATCGACCTTGCTGCGGCATTTGTCGGGCCTGGTGCGCAGCGATGCCGGCAGCGCGCAAGTGCAGGTCGGCGGACGCACGGTGCAACGCGGTGGCCGGCTGCAACGCGATGTGCGCCACACCCGCGCCCAGATCGGTTTCGTGTTCCAGCAATTCAATCTGGTCGAGCGCCTGCCGGTGCTGACCAATGTGCTCGCCGGTTTGTTGCCTGGCGTGCCGATGTGGCGCTCGCTGTTGCGCTGGTTCACGCCGCAAGAACGCCAGCGCGGCCTCGAAGCCCTCGCGCGCGTGGGCATCGCCGAACATGCGCACAAGCGCGCCTCCGAACTGTCGGGCGGCCAGCAACAACGCGCGGCGATCGCGCGCACCCTGGTGCAAGGCGCCAAGGTCATCCTGGCCGATGAACCGATCGCTTCGCTCGATCCGGAATCGGCGCGCCGCGTGATGCAGATCCTCGCCACCATCAATCGCGAAGACCAGACCACGGTGCTGGTCTCGCTGCATCAGGTCGACATCGCGATGCGCTTTTGCCCGCGCACCATCGCGCTGCGCCAGGGCCGCGTCGTCTTCGACGGCCCGTCGTGCGACCTCACGCCCACCATGCTGCGCGATTTGTACGGCATGGAAGCCGACGAATTGCTGACCACTTCGAGCCTCACCCAACAAGCGATGGAAAACGCCGATGCCGCGGCCAACACCGCGCCCGCGCTGCCCACCGCCTTGCAACCCGATCTCGCCGCGGCGGCCTGAGCTGCCGCCCCGCGACGCATCACCACACACCACCCCAAGGAGAGCACCACCATGTTGACCAAATTGCTGGCCGGCGCCTGCGCCGCGCTGTGCGTCGGCGTTGCCGGCGCCCAGGAAGCGCCCAAGGAAATCAACTTCGGCATCATCTCGACCGAAGCTTCGCAAAACCTCAAGAGCGACTGGGCCCCGGTGCTCGAAGCGCTGCAAAAAGCGACCGGCGTGAAGGTCAACGCCTTCTTCGCGTCCGACTACGCCGGCATCATCGAAGGCATGCGTTTCAACAAGGTGCAGATCGCCTGGTACGGCAACAAGTCGGCGATGGAAGCGGTCGATCGCGCCAGCGGCGAAATCTTCGCGCAAGTCATCATGGCCGACGGTTCGCTCGGCTATCGCTCCTACCTCGGCGTGCACAAAGACAGCCCGTACAAGACGCTCGACGATGTGCTGAAGAATTCCAAGAACATCAACTTCGGCATCGGCGACCCCAATTCGACCTCGGGCTTCCTGGTCCCGTCGTATTACATCTTCGCCCAGAACAAGATCGACCCGAAGACCGCGTTCAAGACCATCCGCGGCTCCAACCATGAAGCCAACATCCTGGCCGTGGCCAACAAGCAGGTCGATGCCGCGGTGTTCGCGTCCGACACCTACGAGCGCATCGAAGCGCGCCAGCCCGAGCTTGCGAAGAATGTGCGCAAGGTCTGGGAATCGCCGTTGATCCCGTCCGACCCGCTGGTCTGGCGCACCGACTTGAACAGCGACCTCAAGACCAAGATCCGCGCCTTCTTCCTCGCCTATGGTCAGACCGGCGCCAACGCCGCGGCCGAAAAGGCCAACCTGATCAAGCTGCAATTCTCGGGCTTCCGTCCGTCGACGAACGCCCAGCTCAATCCGGTGCGCAAGCTCGAATTGTTCAAGAAGAAGACCAAGCTCGAAGCCGACACCACGATCGACGCGGCCGAGAAGGCCAAGCAGATCGAAGCGATCGACAAGCAACTCGCCGCGCTCGGCAATTGATCGTCCCGGCATTGCAGACCACCGCATCATGAGCGCCACTCCACGCACGCTGCCGGCCCCGGTGCCGGCCGCCATCCCCAGGCACAACTGGGCCCAATTGTTCGCGTGGGGGGCGCTGTTCGCCGTGCTCGCCGCGTCCTGGCGCGGCGCCGACATGCGCCCGTTCGATCTGTTGCGCGACGCGGGCAACATGGCGGTGTTTTCGCAAGGCTTCTTCCCGCCCGATTTTCATGACTGGCGGATCTATCTCGACGAAATGCTGGTCACGCTCGAGATCGCGGTCTGGGGCACGGCGCTCGCGGTGATCTGCGCAGTGCCGCTCGGTCTGCTCGCCGCCTCCAACATCGCGCCCTGGTGGGTGCGTCAGCCGGTGCGCCGTCTGATGGACGCCGCGCGCGCCATCAACGAAATGGTGTTCGCGATGTTGTTCGTGGTCGCGGTGGGCCTCGGGCCATTCGCGGGCGTGCTCGCCTTGTGGGTGCACACCACGGGCATTCTCGCCAAACTGTTTTCCGAAGCGGTCGAGGCCATCGACCCGCGTCCGGTCGAAGGCATCCGCGCGACCGGCGCGCATGCGCTCGAAGAAATCGTCTTCGGCGTGATCCCGCAAGTGATGCCTTTGTGGATTTCGTATTCGCTGTACCGCTTCGAATCGAATGTGCGCTCGGCCACCGTGGTCGGCATGGTCGGCGCGGGCGGCATCGGCGTCATCCTTTGGGAAATCATCCGCGGCTTTGAATACCAGCAGACTTGCGCGGTGCTGATCCTCATCGTCGTGACGGTGAGTTGCATCGATGTGCTGTCGGCCTATTTGCGGCGGGTGTTCACATGAAGCGGCCGGAATTCATCGTGCGCGAACGCGCGCCCGCCATGCCCGTGTCGACAAAAGCCGAGGCAAGCGGCTTGACGATCGCCGGTGCGCGCGTGCTGACCGACACCGGCTTCGTCGATGCTTGCGTGCACTTGCACGGCGGCGAGATCGCCGGCTTGAGCGCGAGCGCAGGCGACGCCAAGACGCTCGTGCGCGCCGATGGACTGCTCGCCCTGCCCGGCATCGTCGACCTGCACGGCGATGCGTTCGAGCGCCAATGGATGCCGCGCCCGCAAGTGCGCTTTCCGCTCGAACTCGCGCTCGCCGACACCGATCGCCAACTCGCCGCCAACGGCATCACCACCGCGTTCCATGGCATTACGTGGTCATGGGAAGGCGGCTTGCGTGGCGGCGCGAGCGCGCGCCAGATCATCGAAGCGCTGCATGCGCCGCAAACGCCGCGCGCGGTCGATCATCGTGTGCATCTGCGCTTCGAAAATCACACGGTGGCCGAGGCGGCCGAAGTCGCGGCCTACATCGCCGCGGGTCGGGTGCATTTCCTGGCCTTCAACGACCATCTCGAAGACATCGCGCGCAAATGCGAGCGCCAGCCGGCCAAGCGCGCGAGCTATGCCGAACGCGCCGAAACCAGCGCGGATGAATTCATGCAACGCCTGCAAGCCGCGCGCGAACGGCGCGATGAAGTCGGCGCCACCGTCGAAGCGCTCGCCGGCATGGCGCGCCAGCATGGCCTGGCGATGGCTTCGCACGACGATCTGTACGACGCCGACCGCGAGCGTTATCACGCGCTCGGTGTCGCGGTCGCGGAATTTCCGCGCAGCCTCGAAGCGGTGGCCGCGGCGCGCCGCCTGGGCAGCACCATCGTGCTCGGCGCGCCCAATGTGGTGCGCGGCGGCAGCCATTGCGGCGCCGTCGATGCGGCGACGATGGCGCTGGGCGGACAATGCGATGTGCTCACCTCCGACTATTACTACCCGGCCTTGCTCGCCGCGCCCTTCGTGCTGGCAAAGCGGCATGGCCTCGATCTGGCGCAAGCCTGGCGGATGGTGTCGACCCACTCGGCACGCGCCGCGCATCTGCATGACCGCGGACGCATCGCGGTAGGTGCGCGCGCCGATCTGCTGCTCGGCGAGGCGGCGAACGCCGCAGCGCCACGCGGGGGGGCCGCCTGCGGCGCGGGCCGAGCCGGGTAGCTGGCCCAGCCTTTG
>CAXBRX010000039.1:0-14125 GCA_963977835.1 uncultured Derxia sp. | reverse complement strand
CCGATCACGCAGTTGTGCGCGATCTGGATCTGGTTGTCGAGCTTGACCCCGTCTTCGATGATGGTGTCGTCGAGGGCGCCGCGGTCGATGCTGGTGTTGGCGCCGATCTCGACCCGGTCGCCGATGCGCACCGCGCCGGTCTGGGGAATCTTGATCCATTGGCTGCCGTCGCGCGCATAGCCGAAGCCGTCGGCGCCGATCACCGCGCCCGAATGCAGGATGCATTGCGCGCCGATGCGGCAGCCGTCGTAGATCGTGACGCGGGCATGCAAAAGCGTGCCGGCGCCCAATTGCACATTGCGCCCGATCGCGCAGCCCGCGCCGATGCGCACGCCGCTCGCGATCACCGCCCCGGCACCGATCGTGCACATCGGGCCGATCGACGCATCGGGCGCGATCTGCGCGCCGGAATCGACCACGCTGCTTGGATGCACGCCCGCCGGCGGCGCTTGTTCGATGGCTGCGGCGAGTTGTTGCGAGACGCGCGCAAATGCGAGGTAAGGCTGGGGATGCAACCAGAGCACGCCCGCGATGGGACCGAGCTGGGCGGCCCAATCCTCGCGCACGATCAGCGCGCCGGCCTGGGTGGCACGCGCCGCGTCGATCCATTTCGGATCGGAAATGAAGGCGAGTTGGTCGGCGCGCGCGCGCTCGGGCGGCGCAAAGCCGCTGACGTCGAAATCAGCCGCGCGATCGAGGCGGCCGCCGCATTGCGCGACCAGCGTTGCGAGCCGGACCGTCATGCGTCTGGGCCTCGCGCGCTTATTTCGCGGCCGGCGTATTGCCGTTCAGGACGCGGATCACCTTGTCGGTGATGTCGATGCGCGGATTCGCGTACACCGCTTCCTGGAAGATGATGTCGTACTTCTCGGTCTCGGCGATCTGGCGGATCACGCGATTCGCGCGTTCGAGCACCACCGCCAGCTCTTCGTTCTTGCGCTGGTTGAGGTCTTCGCGGAATTCGCGGTCGCGCCGTTGCAGATCGCGATCCTGCTCGGCGATCTCGCGTTGACGCTTGAGGCGCTCGCCCTCGGACAAGGTCGGACCATCCTTTTCGAGCTTTTCCGACAAAGCCTTGATCCGCGCGGCGCCGTCCTGCAGTTCCTTGTTGCGCTTGGCGAATTCGGCCTCGAGCTTTTGCTGGGCCTGTCGTGCCGGGCCCGACTCGCGGAAGATCCGTTCGGTGTTGACGAAACCGATACGCGCTTCTTGCGCATGCGCCGACGCGGTCAATGCACCGACCGCGCCAACCACCGCCGCGGCGGCAATCATGCGACGTACAAAATACAGATTCATCGCTCTCTCACACTAGAAGCCAGTCCCGAGCTGGAACTGGAAGCGCTGAGTGCTGTCGCCAGGCTTCTCGTTGAGCGGCTTGGCCAAGGACAGCTTCAGCGGTCCGATGGGGGATAGCCAGCTTATACCAATGCCGGAGGAATAGCGGAGGTTGCCGAAATCGATGCGCTCGCCTTCCTGGAAGGTATTGCCGCCGTCGAAGAAGACGAACATGCGCACCGACCGGTCGTTGGCGCCGGGAATCGGGAACAGCAACTCGGCATTGCCGACGGTACGGCTCGCACCGCCCAGCGAAGTGCCGTCGGTGTCGTGGCGGGTCGTCAGCGTGCCGGCTTCGTAGCCGCGTACCGAGCCGATGCCGCCCGCGTAGTAATACTTGAACAACGGCAAGGGTTTGCCGTCGAAACCGTGGGCGTAATCGAGCTGCCCGTTCAGGGCCAGCGTGAAGGTCTGGCTCAACGGCCAATACCATTGATGCTGGTAGCCCAGGCGGTAGTAGCGCAGATCGAAGGCCGGAATCGTCGCTTCGGCGGTCGCGCGCTGCATGCGTCCGCGCGTCGGGGCGATGCTCGAATCACGCGAATCGTAGATCCAGGCGAGCGAACCGGTCCAGCCCGTCGAGACCTCGCCGAAACGATTGACGTAATCCTGGTAGCGCGTCGGGCTGTAGGCCGAGACCGACAGATCGGTACGCTCGATCGCCGAGCCCACCACGATCGTGCTGAAATCGGACATCGGAAAGCCAAAGCGCAAACCGGCACCGGTACTCGTGATCGCGTAGGTGCCCAGGGTCGTCGACGACGGATCGTATTTGCGCGTGTACAAGTCCATGCCTTGCGACACACCGTCGATCGTGAAGTACGGATTGGTCTGCGAGATCGCGATCGTGCGGTTGGACTTGCTGGTGTTCAGTTCGATCGACGCCGAATTGCCGGTGCCGAACAGGTTGTTTTGCGAAATCGAGCCGGTCAGCACCAGTTTGTCGGTCGACGAGAACCCCGCACCGACGTTCAAGCTGCCGGTCGGACGCTCTTTGACCGACACCGCCACATCGACCAGATCGGACGCGCCCGGCACCGGCGGCGAATCGATCTTGACCTCTTCGAAGAAGCCGAGACGGTCGATCCGGTCGCGCGACAGACGCACCCGCTCACCATCGAAATACGCGCTTTCGAGCTGCCGCATTTCGCGCCGGATGACTTCGTCGCGCGTCTTGGCATTGCCCGAGATGTTCACGCGGCGCACATACACGCGCCGGCCCGGGTCGACGACGATGGTGAAGGCCGCCGTGCCCTTTTCGCGATCGAGTTCGGGCGCCGGCGTGGCGTTCGCAAACGCATAGCCGTAATTGCCCAGGCGCTCGGTGATGCGCTTGATCGATTCATTCATCACCTGGCCACTGAAGATGTCGCCGGCCTTGAGCTGGATCAGCGGCTCGAGTTCGGCGCGCTTGTCGAGCAAGTCGCCGCCAAGCTTCACCGACGACACCGTGTATTGCTTGCCTTCGGTGATGGTGATGGTGATGTAGATGTCGCGCTTGTCGGGCGTGATCGCGACCTGCGTCGAATCGACGTTGAACTCGAGATAGCCGCGGTTCAGGTAGTACGAACGCAGGGTTTCGAGGTCGGCCGTGAGCTTTTGCTTGGAATACTGGTCGGACTTGCTCAACCAGGTGAACCAGCCCGGCGTGCGCAACTGGATCTGCTTGAGCAATTCGCTTTCCGAGAAAGCCGAATTGCCGACGATGTTGATCTGCTTGATCGTCGCGACTTCGCCTTCGTCGATCGTGAAATCGATCGCCACGCGGTTGCGCTCTTGCGGCGTGACCGTGGTGGTGATGATCACGCCGTACTTGCCGCGCGACAGATACAAACGCTTGAGTTCCTGCTCGGCGCGGTCGATCAGCGCCTTGTCGTAGGTGCGCGCCTCGGCGATGCCGATGTCCTTGAGCGCCGACTTCATCTTGTCGGTCTCGAACTCCTTGGCGCCGGTGAAGGTGATGGACGCAATCGCCGGGCGTTCTTCGACCACCACGACCAGCACGTCCTTTTCGACCTCGAGCCGCACATCGCGGTAGAACCCGGTGCCGAACAAGGCACGGATGGCCGCGGCGCCTTTTTCGTCGGTATAGGTATCGCCGATCTTGAACGGCAGATAACTGAAGACGGTGCCCGGTTCGGTGCGCTGGATGCCCTCGACACGGATGTCGCGCATCACGAAAGGATCGGCCGCGTAGGCACTGCCCGCCATGGCGAGCGCAATGGCCGCTGCGAGTGAGCGAAGTGGATGGCGCGTAATCGGCAATCTAGGAACGACGAAGCGATGTTTCATGAGGAGATGAAGCCCCGCTTGTGACCCGCGGGATCAGGCGAATAAGCGGGTGATGTCGTTCACGAGCGCGATCGCCATCAAGGCGATCAGGACACCGAAACCTGCCCGCTGACTCAGTTCGATGAAGCGCTGCGACAACGGCCGGCCCTTGATGAGTTCGGCCGAATAATACAGTAAGTGTCCGCCGTCGAGGACCGGGATCGGCAGCAGGTTCAGCACGCCCAGGCTGATGCTGATCAAGGCCATGAAACCGATGTAGGCCTCGGCGCCCAGGCGCGCCGATTGCCCAGCGTAGTCGGCGATGGTGACCGGGCCGCTCAGATTCTTGAGCGAGACCTCGCCGATCAGCATGCGGCCGAACATGCGCACCGAGAACACCGACATTTCCCAGGTGCGGACGACGCCGCGACCGATGGCGTCGAGCGGCGTGTCGCGCACCATGACCGATTCGAGGCGCGGCTGGATCGCAATGCCGAGCCGCCCGACCCGCGCCGTCTGCCCTGCGGCATTGGTTTCGTCGAACGCCGCCGGGCGGGCCTGGAGCTCGATCTGGCTGCCCGTGCGCAACACGGTGATGTGCAGCTCGCGGTCGATCGACGCACGGATGGTGTTGATGGCCGCCCGCACATCGTTGGCCGGTGAACCGTCGATCGCGACGATCACATCGCCGGTTTCGAATCCGGCCCGTTGCGCCGGGCTGTCGGCCGTCACCGCGCCCACGACCGGGATGGCCGCATGCAATTGCAAGCCGATGTTTTCGGGAAAATTCGCCTCGATCGCCTTCCCGTCGATGCCCGACAGGTCGAGGGACCGGATCGCCTGACCGCCGCCGGCCATGACGACCTCGAGTTCAAGCTTGCGCCGATCGGCCGCCGCTTCGAGCAGGCGCCAGCGCGCATCCATCCAGCTGCGCACCGGCTTGCCGTCGATGGCGCGGATTTCGTCGCCGTCCTGCAGCCCAGCCAGCGCTGCGGGCGATTGCGCCGTCGGCGCGGCGATGCGTGCGCGCGGCTCTTCGGTACCGGCCATGAACAAGCCGGCATACAAGGCCACGGCGAGCAAGAGATTGGCCACTGGCCCCGCGATGACGATGGCCATGCGCTTGAGCGGTGCCTGGCGGTTGAAAGCGCGCTTGGCATCTTCGGGCGACAAGACCTCGCCTTCGGGCAGCTCACGCTCGTCGAGCATGCTGACGTAGCCGCCGAGCGGCAAGGCGGCGATCACCCATTCGGTGGCGTCGGGGCCGTAACGGCGCGTCAGCAACGGCCGGCCGAACCCGACCGAAAACCGCAACACCTTCACGCCGCACCAGCGCGCCACGAGGTAATGGCCGAGCTCGTGCACGATCACCAGCACGCCGAGTGCGACAAGAAAGGCCAACAAGGTGTGCAACAGGCTCATTGAATACCGTGGGCTCGGAAAGTCGCAGGAATCCTACTTGAGCGCGGCGCTGACGGCTGTGTCGATCTGTTTGCTGGCCAGGCGGCGTGCGACGCCGTCGAGTTCGCGCACCTGTTCGACATTGCCCGGCAGCACCGACCAATCGCGCTGCAACACCGCGTCGACGACGACGGCGATGTCGGTGAAACGGATGCGGCCGTCGAGAAAGGCCGCCACCGCCACTTCATTGGCCGCGTTGAGCGCGATCGTCGCCGCGCCGCCCGCGCGCAAGGCCGCATAGGCGAGCGCAAGGCAGGGAAAACGCTGCAGATCGGGCGCTTCGAAGGTCAGCGCAGACAATTTCATGAAATCGAGCGGCGCCGATCCGGAAGCGATCCGTTCCGGCCAGGCCAGGGAATACGCGATCGGCGTGCGCATGTCGGGCGTGCCCAATTGCGCGAGCACCGAACCGTCGACGTATTCGACCATGCTGTGGATCACGCTTTGCGGATGGACGACCACATCGATGCGATCGACCGGCAAGCCGAACAGCCAGCGCGCCTCGATGACTTCGAGCCCCTTGTTCATCAGCGTAGCCGAGTCGATCGAAATCTTGCGCCCCATCACCCAGTTCGGATGGGCGCAGGCAAGCTCGGGCGTGGCCGCGCGCATGGTCTCGACGCTCGCGGTGCGAAACGGCCCGCCCGACGCCGTCAGCAACAGGCGTTGGACCGATGGCGAAGCGGGTGCGCGTTCGCGCGCGGCCACCGGCGGCAGGCATTGAAAGATCGCGTTGTGCTCGCTGTCGACCGGCAGCAAGGTCGCGCCATGCGCGCCCACGGCGTCGAGCATCAACTGCCCGGCCATCACCAAGGCTTCCTTGTTGGCAAGCAACACCTGCTTGCCCGCGCGCGCGGCGGCGAGCGTGGGCTCGAGCCCCGCACCACCCACGATCGCGGCCATCACCGCATCGACGCGCGGATCGGTCGCGGCGGCCACCAGCCCTTCGGGGCCGGACATCACCTCGGTCTTCACCCCACGGGCCTTGAGCGCCGCTGCGAGTGACGCCGCATGCGCCGGATTGCCGATCACTGCGAGTTCGGGCCGGTGCTGCACACAAAGCTCGACCAAGGCATCGACCCGCTCGTTGGCGGTCAATGCGAACACCCGGTAACGATCGGGATGCCGTGCGATGACGTCGAGCGTGCTGCCGCCGATCGATCCGGTGGCGCCGAGCAAGGTGACGGTCTTCACGGCGTGGCTCATCCGAACAAATGCCCGGTGACGATCCATTCGATCAACATGGCCGCGGGCAATACCGGCAGCACGGCATCGATGCGATCGAAGACGCCGCCATGGCCGGGCAGCAGATGGCTCGAATCCTTGACGCCGGCGCGGCGCTTGAGCATGGATTCGAACAGATCACCGACGATGCCGAGCGCGACCAGCACGACGATGATCGCGACGAGCACCGGCCAAGGGGTTTGCGCATGCATGAAAGCGACGAAGGTCGGTGCCGGCACGGCACCGGCAAAAGCCAGAAACACGCCCGCGAGCGCGAGCACGCCGACCATGGCGCCGGCCACGCCTTCCCAGGTCTTGCCCGGGCTGATCGAGGGCGCCAGCTTGTGGCGGCCCCAGGTGCGCCCGGCAAAATACGCGGCCACGTCGGAGGCCCAGACGATGAGCAGGATGGACAGCAGATAGACCGGGCCGCGCTGCAACGCCGCGTCGATGGCCCACCAAGCGGCCGCCAATACGAACCAGCCGAGCGCGATCAAGGGCCAGCGCGCCGCCCACAAACGGGCCGGTAGACCGGCGCTGAACCACCAGGGCACGAGCACGCACCAGAAACCGACTGCGATCAGCATCACGGCATGAATGGCGGGCGCGCCGAGCCAGGCATCGGCCAGCAGTGCAGCCACCGCGAAAGCCGCCGCACTCACGGCAGCGCGAGCATTCGACCATCCGAGCAGCCGGGTCCATTCCCAGTTGGCGAGCGCCATGATGCCCAGCGCCACGAACGAAGCCACTTTGACCGGCGCAAAAAACAAGACCGGCACCAGCAATGCCACCAGGACCAGCGCGGTGACGACGCGTGCGCCCAGCATGCTATTCGGCGCGGGCGTCGACGCCCGGATCGGTGGCGGCGGCGCTCCCGTTGGCGGGACGCGTGCCGGCGGCGCCGATCTGGGCGCTGGTGCGTCCGAAACGGCGTTCGCGCTGCTGATACGACTCGATCGCGCGGTCCAGCGACTGCGCGCCGAACTCGGGCCAGTATTCGTCGGTGAAGTACAACTCGGTATAAGCGAGTTGCCAGAGCAGGAAATTGGAAATGCGCTGTTCGCCGCCGGTGCGGATGAACAGATCGGGCTCGGGCGCGTAGCTCATCGCGAGATACGGCGCGAGCGCCGCTTCGTCGAGCGCCTGCGGATCGTTGACCAGACCGGGGTTGGCGGCCAGCAACGCACGCATCGCTTGCAAGACGTCCCAGCGGCCACCGTAATTGGCCGCCACGGTCAGGGTCAGGCGGGTGTTGTTGCGCGTGAGTTCTTCGGCGGCGTCCATCGAATCGCGCAGCTTCTGGCTGAACGCCTCGCGTTCGCCGATGACGCGCAAACGGATGCCGTTGCGATGCAGCTTGCCGACCTCGCGTTCGAGCGCCGCGATGAACAGGCTCATCAACAACGAGACTTCTTCGGCGGGACGGCGCCAGTTTTCCGAGCTGAAAGCGAACAGCGTCAGGTATTCGACGCCGCGCCGCGCACAGGCCTCGACCACATTGCGCACGGCGTCAACGCCGCGCGTATGACCGGCGGTGCGCGGCAGATGGCGCTCGGTCGCCCAGCGCCCATTGCCGTCCATGATGATGGCAATGTGCCGCGGCACCGCGCGGACCTGGGGAACTGCCTGCGTTGAGCTCGGTTGCATGCGTGCGCGAAAAAGGCCCATGACCGGCATCAGACGGTCATGATTTCCTTTTCTTTTTCGCCCAGGATCTTGTCGATCTCGGCGACATAACGATCGGTCAGCTTCTGCACTTCGTCCTGGGCACGGCGCTCGTCGTCTTCCGAGCAGGCCTTTTCCTTGAGCAGACGCTTCAGGTGTTCGTTGGCGTCGCGGCGCAGATTGCGCACCGCCACCCGGGCGTTTTCGCCTTCGGAACGGACCACCTTGGTGAGTTCCTTGCGGCGTTCTTCGGTGAGCGCGGGCATTGGCACGCGGATGAGGTCGCCATTGGTGGCCGGGTTGAGGCCCAGATCGGATTCGCGGATCGCCTTCTCGACCACCGCGACCATCTTCTTTTCCCAGGGCTGCACGCCGATCGTGCGCGCATCCATCAGCGTCAGGTTGGCGACCTGGCTGAGCGGCGTCGGATTGCCGTAGTAATCGACATGGATGTGGTCGAGCAGGCCGGTATGCGCGCGGCCGGTGCGGACCTTGGTCAAATCGCTCTTCAGGCTTTCGAGCGACTTCTGCATTTTCTGTTCGGTCGTCTTCTTGATGTCGGCGATCGTCATGATCGTTCTCTCTTTGCGTGACGAAACGGATTTACACGTGTACCAGGGTACCCTCGTCGGCCCCTTCGAGCACGCGCTTGAGCGCGCCCGGCTTGACGATGCTGAATACCTTGATCGGCAGCTTCTGGTCGCGGCACAGCGCAAACGCGGTCGCGTCCATGACCTGCAGATTCTTGACGATGGCTTCGTCGAAGCTGATCGTCGCATAACGGGTGGCGGTCAGGTCTTTCTTGGGGTCGGCGGTATACACGCCATCGACCTTGGTCGCCTTGAGGACGATTTCCACGCCCATTTCCGAACCGCGCAAGGCTGCGGCGGTATCGGTGGTGAAGAACGGATTACCGGTGCCGGCCGCAAAAATGACCACCTTGCCTTCTTCGAGATAGCGCAAGGCCTTGGGGCGGATGTAGGGCTCGACGACCTGTTCGATGTTGAGCGCGGATTGCACGCGCGCTTCGACACCGGCCTGGCGCAAGGCGTCTTGCAACGCCAGCGCGTTCATGACGGTGGCCAGCATGCCCATGTAATCGGCGGTCGCGCGGTCCATGCCGGCCGCGCCGGGTGCCACGCCACGGAAGATGTTGCCGCCGCCGATGACGACCGCGAGCTCGACGCCCATGCGGGCGACCTCGGCGATGTCGGCGACCATGCGTTCGATCGTGTGCCGGTTGATTCCGTAGCTGTCCTCTCCCATCAGAGCTTCACCGGACAGTTTCAGCAGTACGCGCTTATATGCTTTCATGGCCTTGTTTTGGAGGTTGCGCAAAGGATGGCGACGGGTTGACCGTACATTGCCGCGCGAGCGGTGCGGACCGGTGGGTCCGCTGGCTCGCGCGCAGTTTACTGCGTGTTGCTCTTGCTGCCTGATACCTGACGACGTCTTACTTGGCTTCGGCGGCCATCTTCGCAACTTCGGCCGCAAAGTCGTCGGCCTTCTTCTCGATGCCTTCGCCGACGACGTACAGGGTGAAGCCCTTGACCGTCGTATTGGCGGCCTTGAGCATCGCAGCCACGGTCTGCTTGTCGTTCTTGACGAACGGCTGGTCGAACAGCGCCACTTCCTTGAGGTACTTCTGCACCGAGCCTTCGATGCGCTTGGCGACGATTTCCTCGGGTTGCGGCTTCTTGCCTTCGGCCTTGGCCTTTTCGGCGTCTTCGGCAGCCTTGGCAGCGGCGATCGTGCGTTCTTTTTCGATCAGTTCGGCCGGCACGTCGGCGGCGGCCAGGGCCACCGGCTTCATCGCGGCGACGTGCATCGCGACGTCCTTGGCGGCGACCGCGTCACCGTCGAACTCGACCAGCACGCCGATGCGGGTGCCGTGCAGGTAGTACGCGAGGTTCGCGCCGCCGGCATAACGCTTGAAGCGGCGGATCGTCATGTTTTCGCCGATCTTGCCGATCAGGCCCTTGCGCACGTCTTCCACCGTCGGGCCGAAACCGGCTTGCGACAAGGGCAGCGCCGACAAGGCCGCGACATCGGCCGGGTTGTTCTTGGCGACCAGGGTCGCGAGCGCCTGGGCGAACTCGATGAAGGCATCGTTCTTCGAAACGAAGTCGGTCTCGCAATTCACTTCGACCAGAGCGCCGGTGCTGCCTTCGGCCGCGGCCGCCACCACGCCTTCGGCCGTCACGCGGCTCGAGGCCTTGCTGGCCTTGTTGCCGAGCTTCACGCGCAGCAGTTCTTCGGCCTTGCCCATGTCGCCGTCGGCTTCCGACAGCGCCTTCTTGCATTCCATCATCGGCGCGTCGGTCTTTTCGCGCAGTTCTTTGACCATCGATGCGGTGATTTCCGCCATCTTCAACTCCCTGGTTCGTTCCAGAATTCTGTGAAAAAAAGGGGGCTCGTCCGCCCCCTGTTTTTGGTGCCGGCGGGGGATTACTCCGCAGCGACCTCGACGAATTCGTCGTCGGCCTTGACCGCGTCGACGAGTTCGTTGACGGCGTTGGTGCGGCCTTCGAGGATCGCATCGGCCATGCCGCGGGCGTACAAGCGGATCGCACGACCCGAATCGTCATTGCCCGGAATGACATAAGCCACGCCTTCGGGCGTATGGTTGGTATCGACCACGCCGATGACGGGGATGCCGAGCTTGGCCGCTTCGGTCACGGCAATCTTGTGATAACCGACGTCGATGACAAACAAGGCATCGGGCACACCGCCCATTTCCTTGATGCCGCCGATCGACTTTTGCAGCTTCTCGATTTCGCGTTGGAAGGTCAGCGCTTCTTTCTTGCTCAGACGCTCCATGCCGCCGTCGGCAACGGTGGCTTCCATTTCCTTGAGGCGCTTGATCGAGGTCTTGACCGTCTTGAAGTTGGTCAGCATCCCGCCCAGCCAGCGCGTATCGACGAAGGGCATGCCGGCGCGTTGCGCTTCTTCGGCGATGATGTCCTTCGATTGGCGCTTGGTGCCCACGAAGAGGATGGTGCCGCGGTTGGCCGCGAGTTGACGCGCATACTTGGTCGCGTCGTTGAACATCGCCAACGTCTTTTCGAGGTTGATGATGTGGATCTTGTTGCGTTGACCGAAAATGAACGGAGCCATCTTCGGGTTCCAGAAGCGGGTTTGGTGGCCGAAATGGACCCCGGCTTCCAGCATTTGGCGCATCGTGACTGACATGTTGACTACTCCAATGAAGGTTGAGTCTGACGCGACACCTTGTGGGCCCGGGCAGCGCCATCGGCACCGCCCGCGACCACCCTCATCCGGCCTGGGTTCAAGCCCCTGGCGTCGGGCATCGCGCGCGTCTTCGGCAGCGGCTTCCTGCTGCCTTTTCCCTCGATCGCCCCTGCGATCGATGGGGTTGCCCGGCCAGAAAACACCGCAAATGCGGCCTTCCAAACGCAGGCAAGCCTATAATTCTAGCCTTTTTCGGGGCCGCATTCCAAGACGGCCTTGCGGACGACCGAACGGACGACCATGGGAATCGTGATCAAGACCGAGCAGGACATCGCTGCCATGCGGGTGGCGTGCAAACTCGCCGCGGAGGTGCTCGACTACGTCACCCCTTATGTCAAACCCGGCGTCACCACCGGCGAACTCGACCGGCTTTGCCACGACTACATGGTCAATGTGCAAGGCACCATTCCCGCGCCGCTCAATTACGCCCCGCCCGGCTATACGCCCTACCCGAAGTCGATCTGCACCTCGGTCAACCATCAGGTCTGCCACGGCATCCCGGGTGACCGCGTGCTCAAGCACGGCGACATCGTCAATCTCGACATCACCGTCATCAAGGACGGCTACCACGGCGACACCAGCCGGATGTTCGTCGTCGGCGACGGCGGCCAGCCCGCGCGCCGGCTGTGCGAAGTGACCTACGAATGCATGTGGAAAGGCATCGTCCAGGTCCGCCCCGGCGCCACCCTGGGCGACATCGGCCATGCGGTCCAGACCCATGCCGAAAAGAACGGCTTCAGCGTGGTGCGCGAATTCTGCGGCCATGGCATCGGCCGGAAATTTCATGAAGAGCCCCAGGTGCTGCATTACGGCCGCCCGGGCACGCTCGACAAACTCCAGCCGGGCATGATTTTCACGATCGAGCCCATGATCAACGCGGGCCGGCGCGAAATTCGCGAACTCGCCGACGGCTGGACCATCGTCACCAAAGACCACAGCCTGTCGGCGCAATGGGAGCACACCGTGCTCGTCACCCCGACCGGCTACGAGATCCTGACCGTCTCGGCCGGCATGCCCGCGGTGCCCGAATGGGCGCGCGCCGACGCCGCGGTGGCCGGCGCCACGACCTGATTTCGATACGGCAGATCTCTTGGACAGTACGGCGATTCCTGCAGAAAACGCATCCCGCGGCATGGCCGAGCTGGTCCGGTCGCTGCGCGAAGGCCTTCAGGCCGAGCGCGCCCGCATCGTCGAGGCCTTTCGCGCCGGTGGTTCGGTCGATGCCTTGTTGCTGGCTTTGCGCCGCAATGTCGACCGCGCCGTCATCGCCGCCGCGCAAGCGCTCGAGTTGCCGCACGATTCCGCGGTGATCGCGGTCGGCGGCTACGGCCGCGGCGAGTTGTTCCCCTATTCCGATGTCGATCTGCTGTTGTTGTTCGACACCCCGATCGACGACGCGCTGCATCGGCGCATTTCCGATTTTCTGGGCGTGTGCTGGGACATGGGCCTCGAAATCGGGCATAGCGTGCGCACCGTCGAAGAATGTCTGGCGCAGGCCAGCGCCGACATCACGGTCCAGACCGCGCTGATCGAAGCGCGCCTCCTGACCGGCAACAAGAAACTGTTCAACCGCCTCGTGAAGGAAGCCGACCGGCAACTCGATCCGCGCCAGTTCTTTCACGCCAAGGTGCTCGAACTCAAGCAGCGCTACGCCAAATACCAGGACACGCCCTACAGCCTGGAACCCAATTGCAAGGAAAGCCCGGGCGGTCTGCGCGATTTGCAGATGGTGCTCTGGGTCGCGCGCGCCGCGCACCTGGGCACGAGCTGGCGCGACCTGCACAAGCGCGGCCTCATCACGCGCGACGAAACGCTCGCCGCGATCCGCAACGAACGCGTGCTCAAGGAAATCCGGGCTCGCCTGCATCTGCTCGCGCATCGGCGCGAAGACCGTCTGGTGTTCGACATGCAGACGCCGCTCGCGACCGAAATGGGCCTCAAGGCGGGCGGCGGACGGCGCGCGTCCGAAATGCTGATGCAGCGCTATTACTGGGCGGCCAAGGCAGTGGTCCAGCTCAATACCTTGCTGGTGCAAAACATCGAAGAGCGCATTTTCGAGCGCGAAGACGCCCCGGCCCAGCCGATCAACGAGCATTTCAACAACCTCAACGATCTGCTCGACATCGCCACGCCCGATTTGTTCGAGCGCGAGCCTTCGGCCATGCTCGAAGCCTTCCTGGTCATGCAGCAGCATCCCGAACTCAAAGGCATGTCGGCGCGGACCTGGCGCGCGCTCTGGCATTCGCGCGAGCGCATCGACGCGAAATTCCGCCGCGATCCGCGCAACCGCGCCTTGTTCGTGTCCATCCTGCAGCAGCCGCGCGGCATCGTCCATGAATTGCGGCGCATGAACCAGACCAGCGTGCTCGGCCGTTATCTGCCGGTGTTCCGGCGCATCGTCGGCCAGATGCAGCACGACTTGTTCCATGTCTACACGGTCGATCAGCACATCATGCAGGTGCTGCGCAATCTGCGCCGCCTGACCATGGCCGAGCATGCGCACGAGTACCCGTATTGCTCGCGCCTGATCGCCAATTTCGACCGCCAATGGTTGTTGTACGTCGCGGCCTTGTTTCATGACATCGCCAAAGGCCGTGGCGGCGATCACAGCCAACTCGGCGCGGTCGATGCGCGGCGTTTCTGCCGCGACCACGGCTTCACGAAGGACGACACCGATCTGGTCGCCTTCCTGGTCGAGCAGCATCTGACCATGAGCAAGATCGCGCAAAAGCAAGACCTCAGCGATCCGCAAGTGATCCAGGACTTTGCCCGGCTGGTCGGCACCGAGCGCCGCCTGACCGCGCTTTATTTGCTGACGGTGGCCGATGTGCGCGGCACCTCGCCCAAGGTCTGGAACGCATGGAAGGCCAAGCTGCTCGAAGACCTTTACCGCATGACGCTGCGCGTGCTCGGCGGC
>CAXBRX010000038.1:0-14150 GCA_963977835.1 uncultured Derxia sp. | reverse complement strand
GAGCTTGAGCAAGGACGGCACGCTGTAGATCGCAGACAGCAAGGGCGCAATGCGGCGCGCCCGAAAGCGCGAACCGATTGAACGCCCGTCCGAGTAGTCGGTGGCGGTGCGGGCAAGATCAGTGATCGACGCCATGGTGTCTGGTTCTCCTCCGCGCCTTGCGCGAACGCCCGCGATCCGCACTGTCGCCGTTTTTCGTTCAATAGAAGAAGCTCTGCTCACTATCAACAAGGAATGCGACAGCCGCATGAATCGCGCAGGCCATGCCAGACACAATCCGATCCCATTTCATGAGTCACCGGTACGTCATGACCAAACGGCATATTCAATGGTTTGCTTGGTCGCCCACGCCGCTTCTTCTTCCTTAGCTCATTCGGTGCCGCAATGATCGATTGCGAATTGACGGTCTGGTCGCAAGGACCGCATGTGCAGCAGATTTACACCGGACTAGGCGAACTGGCGCGTGCGGGTCTGATTAAATTCCGGCAGCGATTCGCGCCCGTGCCCGCTCCTGATCCGCATGCGCCGCGGTATCTTTCTGGCACACGCGCGACGCATTGCGCATTGGTCGTCGAAGGCAATCATCGGCTTTATTTCGATCTGCACGACAGCGCTCACATCGACCTCGAAGCATTGAATCTGTCCGATTGGTATTTCAAGCGCAGCTACGACCCCATCGCTATCGGAGGCCTTCCTGATTCGGCCCGTATTCAGCCGCTCGGGTTCAATTACGAGGTTTATGCCGACGGGTTCGACACGTACTCGATTGCGCGGGCAAGTGCCGCTGGGCGCCGCTGGCGAGCGACTGCGCGCGAGGCCGCCGCTGGACTGATCGGCAGGGTCGAGAAGCCGACGATCGGCCTGACGTCCAAGGTGCCGCAGTTCGATCTGGCGCCGAAAGTGTTGTTTCTCGCCAGGGCCTGGGACCCGGAGGGCAGCGACATCTGCACAACGATAGAAGCCGACGAAAGACGCTCGATCAACGACATGCGCGCGCAATGCATTCTCGCGTTGCGCGAAGCGTTCGGCGAGCGCTTCATCGGCGAGCTCGCGCGCACCGACTACGCCGTGCGACATTACCCGCAAGCGCTCGTCCCGGAAGGTTTTTCGACCCAACAGCGTCATTACTTGCGGTTGTTGGGTGATTGCCCGATCTGCATCGCAACCCAGGGATTGCATCGCTCCAACGGATGGAAGCTCGGTGAATACGTCGCCCACGCAAAGGCTATCGTGAGCGAACGACCGCACTTCGCAGTACCGGGGGATTTTTCCGAAGGGCTGAATTTCCTGCGCTTCGACGATGCGGACTCTTGCGTACGTGCTGTGGACCAATTGATGCAAGACAAGCTCTTGCGCATACGCATGATGATCAATAACCACCGCTATTACCAGGCGTTCCTAAGACCCGATCAGTTGGTATTGAATTCGATCCTGCGCGGACTGTCCTCGACCTTCGCTTGATCTGCGCCCGATTTCGCCGCGCTGTCGATGTGCACCTGCTTGCGATCAAACGTCAACCGCGTCGGCGAGCTCACGTGGGCGTCGGCGCCACCGATCGTCACACGCGCCGTACCGGCGTATTGATCGAGATCGATCTCGAAATGTCGAGTCTCGCAACGTTCGCGCAGTATCGCCACAAAGGTGGCGCCGGCAACGCTCTCACGCGTACGCAATACCGCATGCCATTGCGGAAGGCGCAACGCGTGATCGTCCGGCGTCGGAGCGACAGGAAAGTCATCGGTCTGGGTCAGCTCCAGCGGCGGTCCGTACACATCCACGCAAACCCAAGTGCGTCGCGAAGGTCCGTAGGCCCTGAGCGTGTAGGGCGAGCCACGGGCAACGATCTCGAACGGCTGGTAGGCGTGCAGATTCCACTCCCACACATGCGGCGCATCGGCTTCGATGCGATCGTAGATGACGAATGCCTTGTCTTTCGGTTCGCGCAAATGCGCCACGCTGCGCAGCGCACTCCGAATCGGTGCCAAGAGTGCTGGTTGCGTGCACCCCGGATTCATCGGCTGCCCGTTGCACAGCCGATACGCGGCGGTCGCATCGCCGGTTGCAACGTCGATCCGATCGCCCGACCAGGCGTTGAGCAAGCGCCCCGAGAATTCGGCCGAGACCACCAGACGGCCATCGACGGTCTCGGCCTGCCCACGTCCGCCGTCGTAAGTCAGCGCGTTCTTGGCGCGGGTATGCCGCGTATAGCCCGCATGGTGCGCGCTCATGTAAGCGTCGTAGTACCCGGCATTGATGAGCACCGGTTCGCCGGCCATATGCAGCACGAAACTGTTCTGCTCGGCTGCGGCGTGGCTATAGGCGCCGAACGGGCTGCTGATGAAATACAAGGACGTGCGCTTGGGATCGGCGAGGTCGTCATGCATCGCGACGATGCCCGCGTCCGGGAAGGCCCGAAACGGCGGCGTTCCGACCGGGAAACTGTCGTCGTGATCGTGTTCGGTCATCGGCGCGAGCAAAGACAGCGCGCGGTACTCGGGCTCGAAATCGGCGTTTGCCACGCTCGGAAAACGGTCCTTGCCCTGGCGGCGGTACCAGCGATACAGCGGGTCGTCGACCAATTCCGAATAAACACGAAACGCGCGGTCGATGTCGTCCTTGAACCAGTAGGCGCCTCCGATGTCCGACTCGCCATCGCCGAACACATTGATCGGACCGGTGACGGTTCTTCCGTCGGTGAGCGTGAATGGCGCGACCGGCGGGCTCAGGTAGGCCAGACGCAGGCCCGCATTGCGAAAGAACGCGCGCTGCGAAAAATAGTCCGCGCCCAGGGCATTGCGCAGTGTCAGAAAGGTCGCCGGCAGCGCGATGAAATTGAGCCAGCCGTAGCCGGTGCCGTTGACATCCGAACCGTCTTGCACACCCCAGACATGGGCTGCGCTCGCGTACAGGTCCCAATACTGCACAAACAATCGATCGGCCTCTGGCGTTTCGCCTGCGAGCAAGGCCAGCGCCTGCATCAACAATTGCAGATCGAAGCTCTCGTGCGAGCGATAGGCGAAGGAAGTCGTGAAGCTGTCGGCCGCGAGCAGCCCGTTGGTGCACACCTGGATGCGCGCAAGCGCAGCCTGCACGACCTGCTGATGTTCTGGTGCGCTCAAGGTGTCGGCAAACAGATCAAGGCCGCGCGCAAGCGCCAGCGCGTTCTGCATGCGCGCAATGTCTTCGGCGTAGCCGCAGGCGCCCGCCGGCGCATCGGCGAGCGCAAGCAAGCGTGCGCGGCCGGCATCGGCGAAACGTTCACGCCCGCTCAAGCGCCAGACGATGCCAAGCACAGTGATCGCCGACAAGGTTTGCGCACTATTGACCGGATCAGCTGCCGACCGCGCATCGGCACGCGCGTCATGCTCGGCACGCGTGTAGGCCAGCGTGTATTCGCGGTAGCGTTCACCGGCTGTTGCCTGCGTCAGGATGGCCGCGCCCTCGGTGCCGGTCGGAAACATGCGCGGACGCGCACGGGCGGGATCGACCAGACGTCCCAACGCTTGCGCGGCATCCGGCACACGGGTGTCGCCCGCCCGCGCGGCATCGATCGCGAAGCGCCGCACGCGGCTCGTCAGCATCGGGCGTTGCGGTGCTTGTGCGCTCACCCACCAACGGTACTCCCCGGCCCCGAGACGCTGATCGAGACGCGCATACGGATGCATGGTCTCGACCCGCAGCGCAGGTGTGGTGCCGTCGACGCGCTCGACGGTCAAGGTATAACGCACCGCATCCGTGGTGCCCGACGTACGCGTGGACGCGTCGACAAGCAAAGGCGCCCACCAGAACAAGGGCGGATCATCGAGCGCGACATCGCAGGGCCGCGGCACGACGCGCCGGTAGGTGCGCTCCTGATCGTCGATCCAGTCGCCACCTTCTGCCAACAAGTCGCAGCCCGCCATCGGGGCGATGCCGACGCCCTTGCCTTCAAGCATCACCGTGGGTGCGGACGCAGATTCACGGGTTTGCGCGCCCACCGGCACGCAAGCAGACAAGGCGGCAAGCGCGATCAGCAGCGCCTCCAGGCCACGCACGACACAGATCACTGTACGGCCGAGGCCAACGTCGCTTCGAACACGTACCACGGACGATGCACAGTCTCGCGCAGGCCGCATTGCACCAAGACGGCACCATCGGCCGCGTTGATGCGCTCCTCGCCATGCGCGTCGGCGTACAACTCGCAGCCGCCGAAGCCACTGCGCAGCGCCGTCGGCAAGTGCATCGCGGCGCGCTCGAGCGCCGTCAAGCGCGCAAGCTCGGCTTTCGGGTCGAGCGGGAGCATGGCGCGCTCGAGCACGCGCGGCACATAACCGTGGGCATCGAACAAAAAGGCGAGCACGCCTTGTCCGAGCTCGCCAGGCAAGGCGATGACGAATCGCGTGAGCGGCGCACGTGACAGGCGCTGTTCCAGCATGCGCTTGAGCGTCGTGTACTCGTCGTCGAACAGGCACGCATCGGCCGATCGCGGTGCGCCGCTGCTCGCGCGCGGGCGCGCCAGTGCGCATGGGCGCCGGAGCGCGGACGGTTCGGACAGACGATCGCAATGCTCGAGGTCGGTGGTCATGATGGCGTTCCCTCCGAGGATGGCGCTGGGTGCAAAACCGTGAACGTTGGCGGCAGTGTCGGGCGCCGATATGGCAGCCGCACCCGTCGGTGGCGGCCGGGCGTAGTCCGTGCTGCCCATGCCACGCAGCGTCGCGCGTCGTCATGAATCTGTGATGTCGGCGGGTTTGAATCGCGCGATGACGAACACCACCGCCAAGCCGAAGTTGCTCGCGATCTCCTCACCGGGCGGGCATTGGATCCAGCTCGGACGCCTGTGCGAGCGTCTGGCCGATCGCTACGACATCGTGTACGCCGTTCCCAACACCTTGTTCGACAACGCCGCTGGCGCCCGCGCGCGGCGCAGTTATTCGATCACCGACGCGAGCGCCGACGACAAATGGCGTCTGCTGCCTTGCGCGGTTCAGGTGTTGTACATTTTGCTGCGCGAACGACCGCACGCCATTTTGACCACCGGCGCGGCGCCCGGAACTGTCGCGGTCTTGCTGGGCAAATTCTTGCGCATCCGCACCGTCTGGGTCGACAGCATCGCCAATGTGCAACGCATTTCGCGGTCCGGGCGCATGGTGCAAAGGCGCGCCGATGTGTTCCTGACCCAATGGGAGCATTTGCGCGCAGAACCTTCGGTACGCCATGAAGGAGCGGTGCTGTGATCTTCGTGGCGGTCGGCACTCAGTTTGCGTTCGATCGTCTGATCCGCGCCGTCGATGAATGGGCGCTCGAACACGATGTCGATGGTTTCGCGCAGATCGCTTCCGGTGCCTACCTGCCGCGCCGCCTCGCCTGGGCGCGCTATGTGCCGACGCCCGACTTCAATGCGCGCTTGCGCGGCGCGACCCTGATCGTCTCGCACGCCGGCATGGGCAACATCCTCACGGCCCAGCAAGCGCGCAAGCCCATCGTGGTGATGAATCGCCAGCATGCGCTCGGCGAACATCGCAACGACCATCAACGCGAAGGCCTGGACTGGATGGGCCGACTGCCGGGTGTGTACACCGCGACGACCAGCGAAGAACTGCACCAATGGCTGGACCGGCGCGAGAGCCTGCAAGCGCCCGGCTCGCTGCCTGACGAGAACCTGTGCCGATTGACGGATTTCATCGACACCGCGCTGCGCGACGCCGTCAGGCGCTGAGCCCGAAAGCGCGCGACCAGATTTCGAGGTTGAGCAGCATCCACAACAGCTTTTCATGATTGCGCGCGCCGCTCAGGTGCTCGTTGACGTAGCGCTCGATCTGGGCCGGACGCATCTGCGCGCGCAGGAACGAATGGGCATCCAGCAGTTGGTCGAGCAGGAACCCACGCATCTCGCCGCGCAACCAATGCTGGACCGGCACCGAGAAGCCGATTTTCGGGCGGGTCAGGATCTCGCGCGGGATCACGCGCTTCATCGCCTCGCGCAGCACCCATTTGGTGGTGCGACCACGAACCCGATGATCATCGGGCAGGCTGGCCACGAATTCGACGAGCTCATGATCGACGAACGGCATGCGCGCTTCGAGCGAAGCCGCCATCGTCATGCGGTCACCGCGTTCGAGCAGGTTGTCGGGCAGCCAGCTGGTCTGGTCAAAATACAAAATGCGCCGCAAATCCGAGGTGTCGCTTTGATGCGCGAACGGATAAGCAGGAATGGTCTGCGGCAACGCGGCGCCGAGCATCTGCGCCACCTCGGCGGTGGACGCAGCGCCGAACCAACGCGGCATGCGCTCGTGCGCAGCCGTGGTGCCGAGCGCATGCGCGGCCGTCTGCAGCTTGCGCGCGGATTGCGGCAAGGCATCGACCACGCGGCGCACGACGCCGTCGCGCAAGGCCGTGGGCAGCACCTGGTACCAGCGCGCATAAGGTTCGGCCACATGCTTGGGATATCCGCCCAGGCATTCGTCGCTGCCTTCGCCGGTCAGCACCATCTTGACCGTGCGCCGCGCCTCGCGTGCAAGCAGATAGATCGGCACATCGGCCGGTTCGGCCACCGGCGCGTCGCGATGGTGCGCCAGCACGGGCAGCAGATCGATGATGTCGCGCGAAGACACCGTCAGTTCATGATGCTCGGTGCCGAATGCGCGAGCGACTTGCGCCGCGTAGGCGAGCTCGCTGTAACCGCGCTCGGCGAAACCCACCGAGTAGGTGCGCACCGGTGCGCCCGTATGGCGCGCCATCATCGCCACCACCGCCGACGAATCGAGCCCGCCCGACAAGAAGGCGCCGAACGGCACATCGGCCACGAGTTCGGCGGCGACTGTTTCTTCAAACTTGCCAAGGAAAGCGGCCACCGGATCGCCATGCACCGCGCCTGGTCGATGCGCATAGGCGTCGTGCGGCGTGTAATAACGGCGCTCGTCGAGCGCACCGTGCGCCCAAACGCCGATGCAGCCCGGCATGAGCTTGCGCACCCCGGAAAACAAGGTGGCGGGCGCCGGCACATAGCGGTATTGCAAATACGCAGGCAGCGCGGCGCGGTCGAATTCGGCGGCGAATCCGGGCCAGGCCAGCAAGGCCTTGATTTCCGAGCCGAACAGCAGGCAACCGTCGCGCCACGCGTAGAACAAGGGCTTTTCGCCGAAGCGATCGCGCGCAAGCAACAAGCGCTCGCGCCGCGCATCCCACAAGGCGATCGCGAATTGCCCGCGCAAATGCTTCACGCAATCGTCGCCATATTCTTCGTAGGCGTGGACGATGGTCTCGGTGTCGGACGCAGTCGCGAACCGATGACCGCAAGCCTGCAATTGCGCGCGCAAGGCGCGGTGGTTGTAGATCTCGCCATTGAAGACGATCTGCACGCTGGCGTCTTCATTGCCGATCGGCTGATGACCGGAATTCAGATCGATGATGGACAAGCGCCGATGCGCAAGTCCGACTTCCTGCGTCTGCTGCGCGAACGGCTGCACCAGATAGCCAGCGTCATCGGGACCACGATGAATCAGCGCATCTGCCATCGCGCGCAAACGCGCGCGCCCGTCGTCCGGCACTTGGCCGATATAGCCTGCAATTCCGCACACGGTGAGTTCTCTCGATGGTTCAACTGCTGCGCGCGATACGGCCTATGGTCGAAGAACTACGAGCGGTCATGAATCTGAGATATCGAAATGATCGAATCGACGGTGTTCGCAGCACGGTCGCCAACATTCTTCGCCTGCCACCGACACTGCATCACAGCGGCATGACTTGCGTGTTACGCGCCGAGCGGCACGCCTTCGCATTGATCGAATCGCTCACACTTCCATGGAAGATCTGCTGCATGGCTATGTCGGCGCCTACACGCGCTCGCCGCAATGGCTCAAGACCTGGATCGGCGGCGTGTATTCGCGCTTGCCCGTGCGCTTGCGCTATGGCGCCGGCTATGCGGCCTTCGATGCCGAAACCCGGTTGCGCGACCCAGAGGTCATCGCGCAACTCGCCGACGAAAAGCTCAAGGCGACGTTGACCTGGGCCGCGCAGACGGTGCCCGCCTATGCGCATCTGAAAGCGTTGGTGCGCGAACCCGGTTCGGCACGCCGCTGGCTCGTGGAATTTCCATTGCTGGAAAAATCGACACTCAAGGCCGATGAAGCCAGCCAGTTGTCGCGCGCCGTGCCACGCGCACGCCGGCTGCTCACGCATACCGGCGGCTCGACGTCGATTCCGATGCGTCTGCATCTTGAAAAGCATGTCTCGCGCTCGAAGGACTTCGCCTACAACCGCGCGTTCGACCGCATCGCCGGTATCGGGTCAGACGACCTTGTGCTCGCCTTGCGCGGGCGCACCGTGCCGGGGGCCGAGCGTCACGATGGGCCGGTCTGGATGTTCGACCCGATCAAGCGTTATGTGCATTTGAGCTCCGACCATCTGGAAGCCGAACACATGCCGCGCTACATGCAGGCGCTGCGCCATTGGAAGCCGCGCTTCGTGCATGCGTATCCGTCGGCCTTGTACCCGATCGCGCGTTGGCTCGATGCGCATCCAGACCCGAGCATCACCGCGCCCGTGCGCTCGGTGCAATTGTTTTCCGAGAATGTCTACGATTATCAGGTGGCGCTGATCCGCAAGGTCTTCGACTGCCCGGTGCTGCTCGAATACGGGCATTCGGAACGCGCCGTCAAGGCGGTCTCGCTGCCCGACGATCCGCGCTATCACTTCTGGCCTTTGTACGGCCATGTCGAATTGATCGCGCTGGATGCAAACCGCCCATGCGCGCCCGGCGAACTCGGTGAAATCGTCGCGACCGGTTTCGACAACCGCGTCCTGCCCCTGATCCGCTACCGCACGGGTGACCTCGCGGTGCGCAGCGCGCGCGCGCCGAGCCTGCCCGGCGTGGACTTCGTCGCTGAACGTATCGAAGGACGGGTGCAGGAGTTTCTCGTCTGCAACGACCGCCGCCTGGTGTCGATCACGACCATCGGCGCCGCGCATTTTCATGAGTTGGCAGCTTCCGAGCGCATGCAATTCGTCCAGGAACGGCCGGGCCATGCGATTCTCAAGGTGCAAACGCGCGCGCCATTGTCGGCGGCGGCGCGCGCTTCGCTCGAACACGGCATTCGCGAGAAGACCCAAGGTGGCCTGAGTGTCGATGTCGTCGAGACCGACACCATTGCGCGCACGGTCAGCGGCAAAGAACGGCTGCTGGTCCAGCAACTCGACATTTCGAACTTCCTGGGTGCCAGCCTGCACGAAGCGGCCTGACGCATCATTCGTTGACGAGATGCAGGTGCAGGTAGGTGATCTCCTGCAGATCCGGTCCGTTGGTATAGATGCGGTAGCGGTTCATGTGCTGTTCTTCGACGATCGAGCGCATGACCGCCAGACAATCGAGCAGATACGGCACATCGTCGGGCCCGAGCGTGGTCAGGTTGCGAATGTCGCGCTTGGGAAAGACGACGAAGTGCAATCGGGCGTCGTCGGTCGGATGGCGGATCGCGACGCAGCGGTCGGTCTCGCGCACCTTGCCCGGCACGAACACATCCGCGCGCTGTATGCCGGCTGAAGCGATCAGGCCGGCCAACTCGCTGGGCCGCAAACAGCGATGTTGGCATTGCCCCAGCGCCAGCAACGAGCGCGGTTGGGTGTCGGCAAACAAATAGCCGCCGAGCACGATGCCGGCCAGAAAAATTGCAGCGATACCCACCCATTTGCGCCACCGGCGCCCGGTCTGTTGCTTCATTGGTCCTCCTCGCGGGCGTCGATTTCACCGCGCGGGTGTGGCATGCATGTTTCACCGCCATGGAACGTTCCGTCGTGCGTGCCCGAAATGACGCCGCGACGGCTTGCCAAGAAGCGGCCCCTGCACTGGCAATGAAAAAGCCGGGAGACGGCGAACCGCCTCCCGGCCAAGATCACGCGCAGCTAGAACGGATTACTTCTGCAAGCGGCGACGCAGGCTGACGCCGAGCAGACCGAGCCCGGCCGCCATCAGCGCGATGCTGTCAGGTTCCGGCACGGCCGACACGCTGACATTGTTCAGACCGATGACCTGGTCGGGCGAAATGTTCACCGCGTTGTCGTCGACCCAGCGCAACAGCACGCTTTGCCCCGCGGCCACCGTCGAACCGAAGCTGACCCAAGTCTTGCCGATCGAGGTCACGCTGTAATCGAGAGGCGCGGTGCCACCGCTCGCAGCCGAGGTTCCGGTCGCGATGACGGGATGCACGCCATCGGCGCTGCTGACCGGGTTCAAGCCGGCGACATTGGTCCAGGTCGAGCCACTGTCGAGGCTGAAGAACAGTTCGTAGCCCGGCAGTTCTTCGCCGATCGGCAGACCCGCCGTCGTGCTCGATTGTTTGACGCCGTCGGTGAACTTGTCGATGTCGTAACTGACATAGATGCCGTTCAGTGCGCTGCCGGTCGCATTGGTCAGCGCCAATTGCAAGGCCATGCCGTCGGTGCCGGTGGCGGACGTCGCCAAAGTGCGGTCGGTCGACGTGGCTGCGTGCGCGAGGTTGTACGCCGCCGAGGAACTCTTGGCATTCGCAAACGACGTGTCGAGCAAGGCGCTCGTGATGCCGCCCGTGGCGGACACCATCGACGCGACGCTGTTGCTGCTGCCGTTGGCGGTGATGGCCGTGGTCCAGGTCGAATGGCTGGTGCTCGAGGCACCGGTCCAGACCGTCCAGCCCGTGGGCAAGGTCTTGCCGGTGCTGCCGAGTTCGTCGAAATTCTCGGCGTAGCCGGCGCCACCGAGATCGGCCGCTTGCGCCAATCCGCCGAAGGCGAGCAGGCAGATGGCGAGCAAAGGTTTGATGCGAAGGTTCATGGTGTCGATTCCTGTCTGTAGAACCGCCGCATTCAGCGCTGAGCGTTCAGGCGACGACGCGCCATGAAGCCCATAAAGCCGAAGCCAGCCAGCATGAGGGCGAGGCTATCGGGCTCCGGCACCGGCGTGACGTCGATGTTGTCGAACTGGTGGTACAGCGAGCTGTCGGTCCAGGTCACCGAGACCAGATTGGTGAACGTGCTGGCGAAGGCGAAGGAGGCCTGCGACGCGCCGGTCAGACCATCGGCGATGTGGAAGGTCTGCGAGACGATCGAGTTGTCGGCCTTGACGCCGGTGAAGGTCACATCCGAACCATCCGGCGTCAGCCCCGGGAACAAGGTCGACAGGCTGATGCTATGCAACGCGAACAAGCCACCATTGACCTGCTTGAGCTGAGTGATGCCGGCGTCGTCGTTGTTGATGAGCGAAGTCGATCCGCTGAAAAACGCGTTTTGCGTGCCGTAGGTCGAAAAGCCGAAGTTCGACGTGGTCGTGATGTCGGTCAGCACGAAGCCGTCTTCGGTGTAGCTGTTGCCGAGGTCGACCACGCCATCGTCGTTGTGCGCGAGCGTTTCGAAATCGAGCACCACGGCGGACGCTTGCTGGGCAAAGCCGAACGCGCTGAGGGCGATGACGAGCGCGGTGAGGGTTTTCTTCATGACTGCAATCTCCTGCTGCAATTAGACGGAACGGGCGACGAAGTCGCCGTCGCGGTTGAGCACGGCCCAGACGGTGTGCGTGGACGGGTCGACGCCGTAGGTGCCCAGGGTGTAGCTGGACTTCCAGGCGCCGATCACGAGCTTCTTGCTGCCGCCTTCGTTGAGGTCGACGGCATTGACCCAATTGCCGTTGGCGTCGCGCGCCGCGAGGCAGAAACCGGTGCCGAGTTGAGTCGGCCGCACCAGCGTCGCGTCATACGACAAGGACAGCACATAGGTGTCGGTCACGTAATCGGCATCGGCGTTGGGCAGCAGCACGGTGCCCGCGGTGTTGGCCTTGTTGAGCGACAGGTTGTTGTCGAGCCCCCAAAGCTTGAGGACGGCGCTGGCCGCACCGGCCGGTTGATCGCGCCAACCGGTCTTGACGGTCTTGGATTCCTTGCGGCCATCGATGGCCACCGCGGCGGTGTCGCCGTTCGAGCCCGAGAGGATCTTGGCGACCGTGCGTCCGTAGCTGTCTTGCACGCCGGTATACGAAGCGCCGATCGCGATGTCGAATTCCTTGCCGTTCAAGCTGTAGCCGAAGCGCTCGCGGCGATAGAAGTTGTAGGCCGCCGGCGATCCGGTCAGGCTGACATCGGCGTAATTCTGTCCATGGCTCGACGAATAGAAATCGATCGTCACGGCAGGACCGTCGACGGTGACGATGTAATAGCCGATGGTCCAGAGCTCTTGCGCGACCACGGTCTCGCGGCCGGTCGTATCGTTGGGCGTGCTTTGCGGCGTGTAGAACTTGTAGCTGTTCGAGGCGCCGATGACCTGATTGACCTTCGCGGTGCCGGTCGAATTCGCGATCACCGAACGGTGATGCATGTGATCATGGCCGCCGAAATAGAAGCCGACACCATTGGACTGCAGGCTGTTGATGAAGGTGTCGCGCGAGGAAATGTTCGTCGTCGTGTTCGCGCCAAACAGGCAGTCGGTATGGTTCTGCCCGATCAGGTTCTTGTGGCCCATCACGAAGGCATGGGTGTCGCTCGCGCGGCTCGACAGCGTGTTGTCGACCCAGGTCACCTGATCAAGCACGTTGCTGTTGGCATCCGTGCCGGTGCCGTCCGTGCGCGTGAACTGGTCGATCATCACGATGCGCACATTGCCGAAATCGAACGCATAGCTCAGGCCGACGAGGCCGGGAATGTTGCTCGCCACGACCTTGCTCGCGCCGTAAAGCTTGTCGGTGCCAGTGGTCTGCGGAAACAACGTCTTGAGTTCGGTCGCCGCGGTCTTGCTCGCCTCGTGATTGCCGCGCAGCGGGAAGAATCCGATGCCTGCGTTGTACAAGGATTGCGCGGCCCAGGCGCGGTAGGGCAAGGTGCGCACGCTGGCGCCGACCGCATTGCCGAACGGATCGCTATAGCCAGCGGCGGACGTGACCTTCCAGGCTTCCTGATCGACCAGATCGCCGACCTGGACCACGAACTTCACGCCCGCGTTGATGAATTGCTGATTGAGCGCCTGAATGATGTTGATGGCGCAATAGGCGGGGCTTGCGATGTCGTTCGCATTGGCCCATTGGGTGTCGGCCATGATGCCGAACTTCCACGGCGTTCCCGCATCGGCGGCAGCCGCCACGGCGTCTTGAATCATCCAGGGCAGGCTCGAACCGGCCAGGGTCAAGCCGCCGAGTCCATAGGTACCCGACTTCAAAAATGCACGCCTATCCATTCCTCAATCTCCGATCTGACAAGTTGACAGCGCCACTCGCGCGACTGGCCCCGCAAGAAGTCAGGTCGACGAAAAGCGAATCGCATTCGACATGCCGCGTCCCGGCCTCGGGCCGAAGCCGGGCCTGGCAGCACGCGATGACCACACTCTAGAAATGGGAAATGACGCCCCGACCGGCGCGTGTTAAGCGTGACGTAAGGCATTCGGCCTATGGCGACAACGCATGGGAAGGTCCGCATGCGACCACGGCCCGGCAATGCTGAACCACGCAAAGGACGACGCCCCTGGCATTGCGGCCAGGGGCGTCGTGCAACTCAAGAAAGCCGATGCGTGCGGCGGCCCATTCATGGCCGCATGCAAGGCCCGAACAGCGCAGGCCGCTCAGGCACCGAGCGCCGCGCGCACCTCTTCGAGAATTTTTTTCGCATCGCCGAACAGCATGCGGTTGTTCTCTTTGTAGAACAACGGATTCTCCACGCCGGCATAGCCCGAGGCCATCGAGCGTTTGACGACGATCGAGGTCTTGGCCTTCCAGACCTGCAACACCGGCATGCCCGCGATCGGGCTGGCCGGGTCTTCTTCGGCGGCCGGATTCACGATGTCGTTGGCACCGATCACCATGGTCACATCGGTGTCCGGGAAGTCCTGGTTGATCTCGTCCATTTCCAGAACGATGTCGTACGGCACCTTGGCCTCGGCCAGCAGCACGTTCATGTGGCCCGGCATGCGCCCCGCCACCGGATGGATCGCGAACCGCACATTGACGCCCTTGTCGCGCAACAGCCGGGTGAGCTCGAACACGGTGTGCTGGGCCTGCGCCACCGCCATGCCGTAGCCCGGCACGATGATGACGTTCTTGGCGTCCTTGAGCAGCTCGGCGGTCTCGGTCGCGCTGATCGCCGTGATTTCGCCCGCTGGCTGCGCCGCGCCGCCTGCGGCCGCGGGGGTGCCGCCACCGGTGCCGAAGCCGCCCGCGATCA
>CAXBRX010000037.1:0-14465 GCA_963977835.1 uncultured Derxia sp. | reverse complement strand
CACCAGATCGACGGTCGGGTAATGCCCGGCGCGCGCCTTGGAGATTTCACGCGAGGCGATTTCCGCGTTGGCCTGGGCCACGCGCACGCCGATGTTGTCCTGTTCGGCGCTCGTCACCCATTGGTCGATCGCGCTCGGTTGCGGCGCCGGCAATTGCACGCCGGTGCGCAAGGGCACGAGTTCGCCGGGCGCTTTGCCGGTGATCTGCTGGAGCGCCGCGCGCTTGACCTGCAAATCGTTCTCGGCCGAGATTTCCTGCGCGACCGCGAGGTCGTAGCGCGCCTGGGCTTCGTTGGTGTCGGTGATGGTGGCGGTGCCGACCTCGAAATTGCGCTTGGCCGAGGCGAGCTGCTGTTCGATCGCGACCTTCTGCGCGCGCGTGAAGTCGAGCGAATCCTGGGCCGCGAGCACATCGAGGTAGGCCTGCGAGACGCGCAGGATCAGGTCTTGCTGGGCCTGCACGAATTGCGCTTCGGCCGCGACCACCGAGAGTTGCGATTGCTTGTAGGTTTCCCAGTTCTGCCAACGGAACAAGGGCTGCGACAACGACAGCGCATAGGTGCGCGTGTTGACGTCGAACGAACTCGACGGCGTCGGCGGCGCCCAGTCGTAATCATTGTTGCTGCGTTCGTAAGTGGCGCTCAGGCCCACCGTCGGCAACAGGCCGGCGCGCGCTTGCGGCACGGCTTCCTGGTTGGCCTGGTATTGCGCGCGCGCCGCTGCGTAGGTCGGGTCGTTGGCGAGCGCGTCGCGGTACAACTGCAACAGCGATTGCGCCGACGCCGGAGCGGCGAACGCAAACGACAGCGCGGCGAGGCCGGCGGAAACGGAAAACGGAATCTGCGGACGCTGGAACATAGGGCTGGCCTTTTTCTGGGAATGGTCCGAGGTGCGAAAGGGCTTGCGACTCAATAACGCGGCATCTGCGGGTCGACGCTGTCGGCCCAGTCGGCGACACCGCCGAGCAGATTGATGGCGTTGGTATAGCCGTGTTGCTGCAGGAATTGAACGACTTGCCCGCTGCGCCCGCCGGTATGGCAGATGCAGACGATTTCGCGGTCACGCTCGAATTCCTGCATTTTGATGGGGATCAGATGCATCGGCACATGGATCGAACCCGGGATGTGGCACAGGTTCCATTCCCAGGCCTCGCGCACATCGACGAGCACCGGCCGCGCCTGTCCGGCGGCGTCGCGTTCTGCGAGCAAGGCGGCCAGGCGCTTGGGCGTCGTGTATTGCATGCTCAGAAGCGGAAATGCGAATGCTGCGCGACGTTGTGCAAAGGCTTGATGTTCGTCTCGAACAGCTTGACGGTGCTAAACGACGTGGGCCCGGTGCGCTTGATGATTTCGGCGCTTTGCACCGGCGCTTCGCCGACGAAGGCGAGCAGCCGGCCGCCGACCTTGAGCTGCTTGAGGAAGGCATCGGGAACGAAAGGCACGGCGCCCGAGAGCACGATCACGTCGAGTTCATGGCCGAGCGCGAAACCTTGCGCGCCGTCGCCTTGCACGACCTTCACGTTCGCGACATGCGCGCGGCGCAGGTTTTCTTCGGCGAAGGCATGCAGCTCGGGGATGATTTCGAGCGTGGTCACATGGCGCGCGCGGTGCGCGAGCAAGGCGGCCATGTAGCCCGACCCGGCGCCGACTTCGAGCACCAGATCATCGTTGCGCACGGCGAGTTCTTGCAGCACGCGGGCTTCGACGCGCGGCGCGAGCATGGTCTCGCCGCTTTTGAAATCGCCGAGGTTGAGCGGGATTTCGGTGTCGACGAAAGCCATCGAGCGATAGGCGGCGGGCACGAACAACTCGCGCTTGACCACGCACAAGAGGTCGAGCACGGTCTGGTCGAGCACTTCCCAGGGGCGGATTTGCTGCTCGATCATGTTGAATCGGGCGCGTTCGATGTCGAGATGCGAGGCGGTCATGGCGTCGGTGTGAAAACGAGGGAAATTCGGCGTGTCTGCGGTTGGATGCGCGGCGGGCAGGAACCGGCCCGAAAGCGCCCGCGCATCTTATCAAAGCGCTTCATGGCCGACGCACCTCGGGTGGGGTGATTTGCAGCCCGCGCAAGGCCAGATCGACGACATGGTCGATGTACAACGCCGGATCGGGCATCGGTTTCTGGGCGCATGGCCCGATCGAATGGCGCCACATGATGAGCATCACCATCGGCGCCATCAGCGCTTCGGTCGTCATGGGCACGTCGATCGGCCGGAATTCGCCGCGCTTGACGCCGCGGCTGAGCATGGAGTGGAACAAGTTCGTGCCCGGCTCGATCACTTCTTCGTAATAAAAGCGCGCCAACTCCGGGAAATTGTTGGCTTCGGCCATGATCAGCTTGACGATGCCCGCGGCGCGGCTGTTCCCGATCTTGTCCCACCAGGCGAACATGATGAGGCGCAGCAGCTCGGGCGTGGTGCCGGCAAAATGCTCGATCAGGTCGGCCGCTTCATGGATGCTCGGAACGATGGCTTCGCGCACCACGGCCTTGAACAAGTCTTCCTTGTTCGTGAAGTACAGGTACATCGTGCCTTTGGACACCCCGGCGCGTGCGGCGACATCGTCGGCACGGGTGGCCGCGAAGCCGCGTTCGACGAACAGATCGAGCGCGGCATCGATCAATTCGCCGCGGCGCGCTTCCTTGCGGCGCGACCAGCGCGGCACATGCGGTGTTTCGTCAGGGGGCGGAGCGGTGCGTGGCATGGGTAACTGACCTATGGGTCATCAATAGTATGTCGTCGGCCGCCCACGGGTCAAACGAGTGGGCGCGACGAAAGCCGCAGCGCGTGCAACACTTGCGTGTCACACGACTCGCCATCAAAGCCGCCCACCATGCCAGACGCGCGGATCGCTCAAGAAAATGTACCGTTGCCCGCTTTCGCCAAAACGGCGGCGCTGGCGGCGGTCGGCGGGCAGGAAGCCTTGCTGCGCCAGGTGGCCGAGGTCTTCCTCATGCATCACACCGCGGTGTGTCGCCAGCTCGATCAGGCGCTCGCCGACGCCGACCATGCCCAGTTGCGCGAGATCGCCCACGACCTCAAAGGCATGGGCGCGAGCATCGGCGCACAAGCCTTGAGCAGCGCCGCGCGCACCGTCGAAGCGGTGGTCGCTTTCGGCGCTTCCGACGATCTCGATGCCTCGGTCGCGGCGATGCGCGCCGAACTCGAGCGGGTGCGCAGCGTGATGGCCGAGGTCGCCCAAGCCTGAGCGACCGCGCCAACTTGCCTTGCCTGGTTGATTCCCGTACCGTGCGCGCTTGCACGCAGGGGTCCTGCATCGCGTCGGATGCGGGTGAGAAAAACCCTCGAACCTGGCCGGGTAATGCCGCCGTAGGAAGCCGTGCGACGCGCTGCCGGCTTTACCGCCCGTGCGCTTCGTGATGCTCCTGTGTCTTGGTGTCTGGCCTCTGGAGATCACACGATGAACGCCAATCCCGAATTCCTCGCATCGACCGCCGCGGTCGATGAAGCCGCCATTCAGCCTTTGCCCAATTCGCGCAAGGTTTACGTCACCGGCTCGCGGCCCGACATCCGCGTGCCGATGCGCGAAATCAGTCAGGCCGATACGCCGCTCGCCATGATCGGCGCGGGCAAGGAAGGCGCGGTCGAGCCCAATCCGCCCATTTATGTGTACGACTGCTCGGGCCCTTACACCGACCCGGCGGTGCGCATCGACATCCGCTCGGGCCTCGCGCCCGTGCGCGCGGCCTGGATCGAAGAACGCGCCGACACCGAAGTCCTGACCGGCCCGACCTCGGCCTATGGCCGTGAACGCCTGGCCGACCCCAAGCTCGCCGAGTTGCGCTTCAACCTCAAGCGCGCGCCGCGCCGGGCCAAGCCGGGCATGAATGTGACCCAGATGCATTACGCGCGCCGCGGCATCGTCACGCCTGAAATGGAATTCATCGCGATCCGCGAAAACCTGCGCCGCCGCGAATACCTCGAATCCTTGCGCCATGCCGGCCCGACCGGCGCCAAGATGGCCGCCCTCATCGGCCGTCAGCATCGCGGCCAGGCCTATGGCGCGTCGATTCCCGAAGAGATCACGCCCGAATTCGTGCGCGAGGAAGTGGCGCGCGGCCGCGCCATCATCCCGGCCAACATCAATCACCCGGAAAGCGAACCGATGATCATCGGCCGCAATTTCCTCGTGAAGATCAATGCCAACATCGGCAATTCGGCCGTGAGTTCGGGCATCGGCGAAGAAGTCGAGAAAATGACCTGGTCCATCCGCTGGGGCGGCGACACGGTGATGGACCTTTCCACCGGCAAGCACATCCATGAAACCCGCGAATGGATCATCCGCAATGCGCCGGTGCCCATCGGCACGGTGCCGATCTATCAGGCGCTCGAGAAGGTGGACGGCCGCGCCGAAGAACTCACTTGGGAAATCTTCCGCGACACGCTGATCGAACAAGCCGAGCAAGGCGTGGATTACTTCACCATCCATGCCGGCGTGCGTCTGCCTTACATCCCGATGACCGCGAGCCGCATGACGGGCATCGTGAGCCGCGGCGGTTCCATCATGGCCAAATGGTGCCTCGCGCATCACAAGGAGTCGTTCCTGTACGAACGCTTCGAAGAGATCTGCGAAATCATGAAAGCCTACGACGTCGCGTTCAGCCTCGGCGACGGCCTGCGTCCGGGCTCGATCTACGACGCCAACGACGAAGCGCAACTGGCCGAGCTCAAGACCCTGGGCGAACTCACGCAAGTGGCCTGGAAGCATGATGTGCAGGTCATGATCGAAGGCCCGGGCCATGTGCCCATGCAACTCATCAAAGAGAACATGGACCTGCAGCTCGATTGGTGCGACGAAGCGCCGTTCTATACGCTCGGGCCGCTCACGACCGACATCGCGCCCGGCTACGACCACATCACGAGCGCGATCGGCGCGGCGCAGATCGGCTGGTACGGCTGCGCGATGCTTTGCTACGTCACACCCAAAGAACATCTGGGTCTGCCCAACAAGAAGGACGTGAAGGACGGCATCATCGCCTACAAGATCGCCGCGCATGCGGCCGACTTGGCCAAGGGGCATCCGGGCGCGCAAGTGCGCGACAACGCTTTGAGCAAGGCGCGCTTCGAGTTCCGTTGGGCCGATCAATTCAACCTCGGCCTCGACCCCGACACCGCCAAAGACTTCCACGACGAGACCTTGCCCAAGGACTCGATGAAGACCGCGCATTTCTGTTCGATGTGCGGCCCGCATTTCTGCTCGATGAAGATCACCCAGGACGTGCGCGATTACGCCGACAAACAAGGCGTGAGCGAAGGCGAGGCCTTGGCCCGCGGCATGGAAGAAAAAGCGGTGGAGTTTGTGAAGAAGGGCGCGGAGATTTATCACCGCACATGACTTTGACTCTGCAGATCCGCGCGTTTCGCGATGAAGACGAAGCCGCCGTCATTGCCTTGTGGCAGGCCTGCGGCCTGACCCGGCCCTGGAACGATCCGGCGCGCGATGTGGCGCGCAAGCGCAGCGTGCAGCGCGACTGGTTCTTCGTCGGCGAGCTTGACGGTCGCATCGTCGCCTCGGCGATGGCGGGTTACGATGGGCACCGCGGCTGGGTCAATTACCTGGCCGTGGCGCCCGACCAGCGCGGCCTCGGGCTGGCACGTCAGCTCATGGCGCGCATCGAGGCGGCGCTGATCGAGGCCGGTTGTCCCAAGCTCAATTTGCAGGTGCGCGCCGACAATGCGGCGGCGCTCGGTTTTTATGCCAAGCTCGGCTATGTTCAAGACCCGGTCGTGAGCCTGGGCAAACGATTGATCCAAGATGTCTGAAACCTCCACTCCCGCAGCCGGCGACGCGCTGCCCCGCTTGTCCAAACTCATGAGCGAGCGCGGTCTGTGCTCGCGCCGCGAGGCCGATGAATGGATCGCCAACGGCTGGGTCAAGGTCGATGGCGCGGTCGTGCAAACGCTCGGCGCGCGCGTCGCGCCCGAGGTGAACATCGAGATCGATCCGGCCGCGCGCCGCGTCCAATCGGCGCGCGTGACCATCCTGCTGCACAAGCCGATCGGCTATGTGTCGGGTCAGGCCGAGGACGGCCATGCGCCCGCGGTCACGCTCGTGAAGCCCGATGCGCGCTGGGCCGAAGACCGCCTGCCGCTCAAATTCCAGCGCTCGCATCTGCAAGGCCTGGCGCCCGCGGGCCGGCTCGACATCGACTCCACGGGCTTGCTCGTGCTCACGCAGGACGGCCGCATCGCGCGTCGGCTCATCGGCGAGGATTCGGAGATCGAAAAGGAATACCTGGTGCGCGTGGAAGGCAAGCTCGACGCGACCGGGCTGGGCTTGCTCAACCACGGCCTGAGCCTGGACGGCGTGAAACTCAAGCCGGCCAAGGTCTCGTGGCAGAACGAGGAACAATTGCGCTTCGTGCTGCGCGAAGGGCGCAAGCGCCAGATCCGGCGCATGTGCGAAGCGGTGGGTTTGCGCGTCACGGGCTTGAAGCGCGTGCGCATCGGCAGCGTGACGCTGGGCAAGCTGCCGGTCGGGCAATGGCGCTATCTGCGCCCCGACGAAAAATTCTGATTACCGCGCGTTTTGATTAGCGCGATTCTTTGATGAGCCGCCCGCCCGCGGCTTGCACGGGGCGCGCGTTCATCGGATACAGCCGCGCAAACACGCCGATCTGGTCGGCCGACCACGGCTTGGGCGTCTTCATCACCAGCCACAACACGCCTTCGGTACACGGCGGCGTCGTGAGCGAACCCATGTAGGTCCAGTACTCGCGCGCCTCGGGCAGCATTTGCAAGGGGTCGATGCTGACCATGGGCGAAAGGGTGTCGTTGCGTTCGAGCGGCAGATTGGCCCAGAGCGTGTCGATGATCGCATTGGCCGCACCCGGCTCGATGAGCACCGCCACCACGGCCAGCTTGCCGTCGGCGCTGCGGTGCACGAGATGGGCCACCATGTCGTAGGTCTTGCCCGCCACATGTTCTTCGCTCGGGCGATGGAAATGCATCTGCACGAGGTCGTATTGCCGGCCCGCGACGCGGATCGAATTGCCGGGCGCGAAATTCACCTGCACGGTATGGCCGTTGTCGACGATGGTCCAATGGCTCGGGTGGTAGTCGAAGTCGATCGGATCGAGCGCGACCTTGATCCCGCTTTGGATGTCGATCGGCGATTGGCGCGCTCCGCGGTCGCAAGCACCCCAGGCCGGATCGAGCTTGCCCCATTGCGCGGGGCCGTTGGCGCCGTCGTAATCCCAATGCGCATGCTCGGCTGCGGCGGCGTGCGCGGTCTGCTCGGCCTTGGCGCTCGGCGCTGTATGGGCGCGCGCATGGCTGGGTGCAGTCGTGCGGTTGTTGGTGCGCACCGTGATGCTCGAGACCGCCTTGCCTTGGGCATTGAGGGCGCGAACCTGGTTGAGCTTCTCGATCACGCGTTCGGCGATCGCATCGACCGAATCGCCCGCGGGCTTGGCGCTGTCGGCCTTGGTCTTGGCATCGGCACGCGGGGCCTCGGGCTTGGCCGGGGCTTCCACCTTGGGGGCTTCGGGCTTTTCGGCGTTGCGCGGGCGTTCGACCATTTTCGGGTCGATGCTCGGCCGTTCGACGAGTTTGGGGGCGATCGATTTTTGCGGGTCGGCCGGTTCATCGGCCACACGCTTGACTTGCGCGCCTTCGGACGCGGCGGCCTTGGTGCTCGGCACGCCCTCGGGATGCTGCGCAATCAATTCGCAGGCCGCGGTCAGCACATAGTCGTCGATGCTGCCGGCCGAGGAATTCATGCGCGCATGGGTCTGCACCGCTTCCACATCGGCCGGGTTGCCTTGGGTGTCGAGGTAGCTGCGCTTGACGATGCTGAAGGTGCGCGCCCCGCAATCATTCACATTGAGCACCACCAGCCGGTTGAAGCCGCGCCTCTCGGTCAGCGTTTCGGAATACGTGAGGCGCCCGGTGGCGAAGACCATGCCGTCGCCTTGCTTGCGCACGCTGCTGCGGTCGATCTCGAACACCCGGTTGGCGTCTTGCTTGAGCACCTGCCAGTCGGACGCGGCAACGGCCGACGCGCTGGCGCCGAGCAAGGCGGCGAGCAGTGCGGGGGTGAGCAGGCGCGCACGAGCGCGCTGACGGCGGCAAGAGTCCATAACTGCTTTACGGCACGGGACGGGGGAAGCTTGAGGCCTGATTTGCGTGCAAAATGCGTGAACAACTTCACGCAAACCACTGATCGATCAGGAAAAGACGGTATTCCGAGGGCTTTATCCACGTGCGTTGCTCGGGCATACGCGCGTATCGTTCAACCCATGGATGCCGTTTGCGCCCCAGCACGACCCGACCAGACGACGAGCAATACCGTGGCCCAGATTCTTCCGCATGCTCCACTAGCCTCCGGCGATGCCGGGCTTGGCGCATGGCCGGAAGCCGAAACGGCCCCGGCGGCGGGCGATGGCTATGGTTTCCGGCGCCAAGGCCCCAACGGCCCGTTGGCCCCCTTGCAGGTGGATGTCGGCCAAGCCATGCTGGCCGCGCTGCAAGGCCGCCAGGATCCGGCGCTGCTCACCCACGGCATCGAGCGCATGGCCGAAATCGTCCGTGCCGCCGAAGAAACCCGCAAGCTCGCGATGGTGGCGAGCATCACCGCCAACGCCGTCGCCATCACCGATGCGCAAGCCCGTATCGAATGGGTCAACGACGCCTTCGTGCGCCAGACCGGCTACACCCTCGACGAAGCGCGCGGCAAGACGCCGGATGCGCTGCTGCAAGGGGCCGAGACCGACCGCGAATGCGCCGCCAAGGTGCTGCGCAATGTGCGTGCTGGTTTTGGCGTGCGCGATGTCGAGATGCTGCATTACGCCAAGAGCGGCCAGGCCTACTGGGTGCTGCTTGAAATGCAACCGGTGCGCGACGCGCTCGGCAATGTCGTGCAATACGTGCATGTGGAAATCGACATCACCGCACGCAAGCGCGCCGAGCAGGAAGCCCTGCGCCTCAATGCCGAGTTGCAGGCCAGCATCGCCGAGCTCGAAGAACTCAATCGCCAGACCCGTGTGGTGGGCGCCCTGCGCGACGCCTTGCAACGCTGCGAAACCCTGGCCGACATTTACGCTGCCGCCTGCTTGCATGCGCGCAGCCTGATCCCCGGTTCGAGCGGCGCCTTGTACGCCCAGGCCGCGGGTTCCAAGATGGACAACCTCTATTTGCGCCAGGCCGCCTGGGGCGAGGCGCGCGAGCGCGCGGCCAGCCTCGACGCCGACATCTGCGGCGCCATCGCCGATGGCGAGCCGCAGCGCGTGCATGCCGGCAGCCCGTATGCCGAATGCGAGCATGTCCCGGCCGGGTTCGAGGGCGAATATCTGTGCCTGCCCTTGGTCGCGCGCGGCACCATTTTGGGCGCGCTCACCATGGAATTGCCGAGCGACCGCCCGCATGGCGACGCCCAATGGCAGCTTGCGCTGACCATGGCGCAGCATGTCTCGACCGCGATCTCCGACGTCAAGCTGCGCGACCTGCTGCGCCAGCAAGCCACGCGCGATCCGCTGACCGGCCTGTTCAACCGCCGCTACCTCGACGACGCCATCGAGCGCGAAGTGCATGCCGCGCATCGGCACGGCCGGCCGCTCACCGTCTGCATGCTCGACATCGATCATTTCAAGCGCATCAACGACAGCTACGGCCATGACGCCGGCGACGTGGTGCTGCGCACCGTCGCGCAATCGATCGCGGCGCAATTGCGCGGCGAAGATTTCGTCTGCCGCTTCGGCGGTGAAGAATTCGTGCTGGTGCTGCCCAGCGCGCGCGCCGAAGACGTGATGCCGCGCATGAACGCGCTGCGCCACGCCGTCTCGGCCCTGAGCATCGAACATCAAGGCCGCGTCATCGGTCCGGTCACGGTCTCGATCGGCGTGGCGACCCTGCCGCAACATGCCGACAGCGCCGGTGCTTTGCTGCGCGAAGCCGACCGCGCGCTCTACCGCGCCAAGGACGCCGGCCGCAATTGCGTGGTCAGCGCCGCTCCCGACGACGACCGCGAATTCGTGCGGTCGCTGGCGCGCGAAATCCTCTAACGAAAAAGAACGGCGGACGCTCGCGGTTCAGCGCGGCGCGTCTGGTGCAAGGTTGGAACGCACCGCCGCGACCAACTCGGCTTGCTCTTGCGCCGTGCTCACACGCATGCGCGTGAACGCCACGCCATCGAGCTTCACATCGGCAAACAAACCGGACGCGTCTTCATGAAAATGCAGATAGGCGCGGCCTTTGCGATAGAAACAGCCCGGCGATTTTTCGACGAGCCCGGCGAGCGCACGGATTTCATGCAGCGGAGCGGCGAGTGCTGCGAGTGTCGTGCGGCTGGCGTGCTTCATCGGTGCTTCAGCGGCGCGATCGTCACGGCTCAGTGAACGCGGAACTCGGCGGTGAGCACGCATCCCGTCGCCTGGACCGACTCCCGGTAGCGCAATCCCATGAGGTACTGAAGCACCGAGGCCTCGACCGCACCCGGTTCGCTCGAAGCGGCAATCGTGATCGATGACGGTTTTCCGTCGACGACGTCGTACTTGGCGATCACCCAGCCGTCTTTGCGCGCACCGATGAATCCCGAAGGCATGCGAGGCGCCGCGGGATGGGCGCTCACGATGTCCTCATGTTTGGGGCAACTGTCGGGGTTGGGGCCGACCACGGCCTTGGCGCGCAGAAGTGCTTCGGGCTCCTGTTCTGTTGGCTGCAAGGCGCATGAGGCGAGCAAAAGTACCCCGGGCAACATCCATCGCGATGGTTTCATTGCGTGCTTTCAGTGAGGTGGAGGAAGAATCAAAGTGGTTTGATGTACAGCGTACGGCTGGAGCTAAGCAGGAATGAAATCTCGACCGAATCGCCGACTTGCGCCCGGCAGATGAAACCAGGGACGGGCGAAAGCAACGGCTCCGATGCGATGAATCGATCACCGACGCGAACGGAACAATGACGGCCGTGAGAATCGAAATCGTGCTTCACCGAAGTGATCCTGCCTCGCACAACGACTTTTGTGTTCGTCCGCAGATCCTTCCATAGCGCGACGGAGAAATACCCAAAGAGTGCAATGCCTCCGAACGCGAGCAAGCCGACGAAGCCGAAGAAGATCATCTCGCCAAAGGACCGCATGCCGGATCCCCAAAGCGCGGTACACATGAGGGCGACCGTGCCTGCGAGAACCACCGTGAGCAAGACCAGATGCATGACGAAAGAACGCCGTACCCAACGGCGTTCAATTTCGGAGAAGGCTTCGGTTCTCACCTCGAGAAGACTCATGGCGTTGCGTTCCGGGCGTCGCTACCAACGCCAAACTGTTTGCGGACCGAGCCAAGGCAGGCGGTGCATTGCCTGGCGCAACGCGTCGGCTCCATCGGAGGATTCCAGCGAGGCGAGAACGGTGCGCTTCATTTGAGATCAGTGCCGCTCGCGGCGCTTGTGGCGAATGACCAGGATGACCGAAAGCGCACGGAACGACAGCGCGAGGGGCACGAACCATGGATGCAGGCTGTTCTCGCGGTCATGTGACGATTCGGCATCTTCTTCGCGCAGAAAGCTATCCGTGCTCGACATAGCCCTGCTTCTTCAATTTGCCAACGAGCCACTTTTTGCCGAAGAGGCCATACAGAAGCATGGTCAGAAGATATGCCACAACGCAAAGAGCCGTTGCGATGTTCATGAGCGATGCGGTGTCAGGAAGTGAGCGCCGCTCGAATTCCGTCGCGGCATCTCCACTCACGATCGTGAGTTTCACGAGCAGTGCAGAGAAGGCGAAAGGACGCCACAAGCCTTCCGAAATTGCCCAAAGAGCCGGGACGAAGAAGCCGCCCCAACAGAAGCCCATCTTCACGATCCGATGGTTCCCGTTGGGGTGAACTAAGAGGATGGACTCTTTCTTGGGCATGAGAGTGCACTTGGGTTTGAAAGCACTAACGAGCTTGTACAGGAGCCAAAAAATCAAGTGCGATCGCGCGCAAGCCGACCGCTTGACCTCCCGCAAACACGCGCGACGCATTATCGCGCCACATCCTTTGCACGATAGGACTAGGCATCAAAGCTTGTCTGCGCGGGCGGACATCCAAGAACGAAACTTGGCTTCCAGCATGCCGGGATTGACCGATGCAGGAAATACGTCCATCCCTCCGTCATACGGGCTGTAGATGTTCTTTGTTGAAGGTGAGACAAATGTGACACCAGACTCTTCCCACGCGGCGACTTGTCGAGTCAGCGCTTCGAAGAAATCAGGAACCCAGCGGGTCACCAGCGAGCGGACGCAGTAATGGCCGACCTCTGTATCGGCATTGGAATCGGACGGAAGCTTGATCACTTTCTCTCGCAGTTGACGGCCAGCGAGTTGATGTTTGCGCCTGCCCTTCAGTCGCTCCTCCTCGACGTACGACCGATAAACATAGATGGGCTCACCCTCCTCAAAGAGTTCGCCCGCGACAGTCAGGTGCCTGCGCAAGACGTGCCCCACCGGTGCAAACGATGCGAACTCTGAGGTCCACCACGCAAGAGGATCAACGCGCATGCTGTGATGGTTAACCATGGAAGTAGCGGGCCGGCGCAGGCCGAAGGCCGGAGCGAACCAGCAAGCGCAACTTGCAGGCGTTCCGGTTGGCTGCAGGGTCGAGCATCAAGTGTTGCGCCATGGCCGACGAGCGAGGATTGCGGAGAGCAATACCAAAGCAAAGCCGACAGCAAACGGAAGAATTGGCAATTCCGTCATGAGCTGCAAGTACCCCCAAAGAATTGGATTGGCGCTATCGGGACACAACGATCGGCTTAGGCAGGTTAGTGAAAGGACTGCTGAAGGCAGGAGTGGTGCGATAAACGTGAACACGCCGCCGGCCACTGCCAGAATGGCGAGCATCCACCTTCTCCGCGTGCTTGACTGGATGGCCTCAGCACGCGCGGAAAGGGTCATGGCAAGCCATAGGGCAACAAGGTATGCGAACCCAGCGCCCAGAGACAGACCTAGCCTCACCGGAGCCAACGAAATATACGGCCCAGCCCCGGATGACGCGAGGCTAAATTGCGCGGCCACCAAAAGCAGCGCGCCCGCGACGGCGAGGAACAATGTAAGGCGAGAACGTGCTGTCATGCGGCCCAACGTGGAGTTAGGCGATCACTCATTTCCATGCCTCTACAACCTTGGTAAGCGTCGCCAAAGGTTCCGGCAAATACGATTGATCGATGGTTATTTCAAACGTCAGCTTGTTGCCGTAAGTGGCCCGTGCGTAGGCGTAACCCTCGATTGTTACGGCTCCACGGCCATTGCCAGAAGCGGTGAAGTACAACTGGCGATCTCTTGAATCTGGCGTGGCGTGACCACTGAGTGCTTCGTAGACGCTTCGTAGTGCCGAAAGAAAGCGGACGAAGTCATCTACCTCGAACATGGGTGTAATCCTTCCTCGGAAGCCATCAACGACCAGTTCAACCGAGACGTCCATTAGTGTCTCGCTGTGTCCTGCGCCAGGCGGAAGCGCAATCTCCAGTTCAAGGTATTCATTCTCAGCACTTCCAAATCGGAGGCTCGGCATGTTGTTGTCTGACGTTTGAAATGAGCAGCTTCGCGCTGCTTTATGCGCGACACCTGCTCAATTAATGGGTTGTGTGGGCGTCACCACGGTTGGCCACGACACGCTTCAACGCGCTCCCAGATGGGCGAGGGAATGGAACTCTTCCACACGCCTCCGAGCAGATCTTTCATAAGCGCGTCTGTCGCGGCAGCCTCTTCGACCCGGTCAATGACACGTTCACCGTGTTGGACCAGGAGGTCCTCTAGTGGGCCCGCCGCAAGAATCTCAGTCACCGAATCTTCGTGCGGCGTGTGGAGTATTTGGAGTATCAGTTCCCAGCACAAGTCTGGCTCGGAACGCGACAACTCCGACATTTTCTCAAATGCCCAGAAATGATCCTCGCCCCGTTTTTCACGAAGAACCATGTCGGAACCCCACACGTGACGCCGCGTGTAGTTCGAAATATAGGCAGCGATGAGTTCCAATCGCTCTGTAGGGCTCATGACGTCCAACGGCTGAATTCACCTGACCTGCACAGTTCTTCGCGCAGGTCAGGTGGAATGAAAAGGTTAGATTTCGAACCATCGCGCATGGTTGCGCGGGTCAATCAGGATGATCTTCTCCCAGTCGTGTTCGATGGAAACTTGTTCGCGAAACATCTCTCGGTCGAAGTCGTCTAGCGCATAGCCAATATGATCGACGAGGGCTAGCCACCACTTTGGGTAGTTGGAACGCACCTTCTCGATCTTTCGCGACTTTTCGCTGGCACAGTGGCGGATATTGGTTTCCATTTCAGAAAGCAGCCAACCGCCAGACTGTTCATCGATGCAGCCGCCAAGGACGAACATCGTTGCATGTGGTTTGCTCGCTTTGAACACTTCAAGTTCAAAACGTCCATGCTTTGCTACCACACCCTTCGATCTTGTGGATGAAGCAGCGAATTGCGCAAGAGCTCTTCTGAGAAGAGGTCCCAATGTTTT